>NZ_NDYP01000003.1:0-300000 GCF_002165775.1 Campylobacter concisus
AACTGCTGAGTATCTGATCGAGAAAAGTCGTCAGATCCAAGTAAGAGATGGGGAATTTGTCCATGCTGGCGAGAAACTAACTGATGGACTAATCTCAAGTCACGATATTTTAAGAATTCTTGGCGAAAAAGCGCTTCACTACTATTTGATTAGCGAGATTCAACAAGTTTATCGTCGCCAAGGTGTTGCGATCGCAGATAAACATATCGAGATCATCGTCTCTCAAATGCTTCGCCAAGTCAAAATCGTTGATAGTGGAAATACAAATTTCATAGTTGGCGATATGGTCTCAAGAAATAAATTTAAAGAAGAGAACGAGCGCATTATGAACATGGGTGGTGAGCCAGCTATTGCTGAGCCGATCCTTCTTGGTGTTACAAGAGCGGCTATCGGAAGTGATAGTGTGATCTCTGCTGCATCGTTCCAAGAGACAACTAAAGTCTTAACAGAAGCATCTATCGCTGCTAAATTTGACTATCTTGAAGATCTAAAAGAGAACGTTATCCTAGGACGTATGATTCCGGTTGGAACTGGTTTTTATAAAGATAAAAAAGTAAAAATCAAAGAAAACTAATACTTCAAGCCCCTATTTTTGGGGCTTAACCTCCTTAAAAAATTAAATCAATTAAAAATTTACAAGCTATTAACTATCACCTAATAAAATCCTTATCTTTGAAATCACATCATGGAGAATTTATGAAAAACGTTGATCTTGGACTTTTATTTATACGTTTAGGACTTGGTATCTGCCTTTTTATGCATGGTTTTGGTAAAATTTTACATGGACTTAGTGGGGTAAAAGGTATATTGGTCAATGCTGGTTTGCCTGAATTTTTAGCATATTTTTCTTATCTTGGAGAGGTCTTAGCGCCAATTATGTTAATTATTGGTTTTTATTCAAGGGTAGGTGCTATCCTAGTTTTAGGTACTAGTATTACTATTTTATACTCGTACTATGGATTTGCAAATTTATTTGCATTAAACGAGGTTAATGGATTTAAATCAGAGCTTATTTACCTTTATATTGCTATTTCACTTTGTATTCTTTTGATAGGTAGTGGCAAATATGCTGTCAAACAAGACTAATACAAAATAAAGACAGCAGAGTTTTTATAAAATCAAGAATTAGATGAACAAGTCTAACTTATTAACCGTTATTTAAGTTTATTTTAAATAAAATTAGGTCTTTTTAATAAATTTAGTTGAAAGGAATTATTGTGCCAACCATAAATCAATTGGTCAGAAAAGAACGCAAGAAAGTGACTGTTAAGTCAAAATCTCCAGCGTTAAAAGAGTGCCCTCAAAGAAGAGGAGTTTGCACTAGGGTTTATACTACAACTCCTAAAAAACCAAACTCGGCTTTGAGGAAAGTTGCCAAAGTTAGGCTAACAAGCGGTTTTGAAGTCATCAGCTATATCGGTGGTGAAGGTCACAACCTACAAGAACACAGTATCGTTTTAGTTCGCGGCGGTAGGGTTAAAGACTTACCAGGTGTTAAATATCACATCGTTCGTGGTGCACTTGATACTGCTGGTGTTGCAAAAAGAACAGTTTCTCGTTCTAAATATGGTGCAAAACGCCCTAAAGCTGGCGCTGCAGCTGCAACAAAAAAGTAAAAATTTAGGTTCGCAGACGTTGCTATAATTTGCAAACGTTTGAGTAAAATTTCATAAAAATTTGAAGGAAAGATCAAAATGAGAAGAAGAAAAGCCCCTGTAAGGGAAGTCTTACCTGATCCGATTTACGGAAATAAAATAATCACTAAATTTATTAATTCTCTTATGTATGATGGCAAAAAAAGCGTCGCTACTGAGATAATGTATGGTGCTATTAAAGCCATAGAAAAGAAAAATGCTGAGGTTAAAGGCATCGACGTTTTTAATGATGCTATTGAAAATGTAAAACCTATTTTAGAAGTTAAATCACGCCGTGTTGGTGGTGCTACTTATCAAGTACCAGTTGAGGTTCGCCCAGCTCGCCAACAAGCCCTTGCTATCCGCTGGCTTATAACTTACGCTAGAAAAAGAAGCGAAAGAACTATGATAGATAAACTAGCGAATGAGCTCTTAGATGCGGCAAACTCAAAAGGTGCATCTTTCAAGAAGAAGGAAGATACTTACAAGATGGCAGAGGCTAATAAAGCATTTGCTCACTACCGCTGGTAAGAAAGAATTAGTATGGCAGAGAGAAAAACGCCTTTACATAAGGTAAGAAATATCGGTATTGCGGCTCACATTGATGCTGGAAAGACAACTACTAGTGAGAGAATTTTATTCTTTACTGGCATGAGCCATAAAATAGGTGAGGTTCATGATGGTGCTGCTACCATGGACTGGATGGAACAAGAAAAAGAGCGTGGTATTACTATTACTTCAGCTGCAACTACGGCATTTTGGAAGGGTTATCAAATAAACCTAATCGACACTCCGGGACACGTTGACTTTACTATCGAAGTTGAGCGTTCTATGCGTGTTCTTGACGGTGCTGTTTCAGTATTTTGTTCTGTTGGAGGTGTTCAACCACAATCAGAAACTGTTTGGAGACAAGCAAATAAATATCACGTACCAAGAATTGTTTTTGTTAATAAAATGGACAGAATTGGTGCAAATTTCTTTAGAGTTGAAGAGCAAATCAGGGAAAGACTAAAAGCAAACCCAATTCCTATTCAAATTCCTATAGGTGCCGAGGATAACTTTAGAGGTGTGGTTGACCTTGTAAGAATGAAAGCTTATGTTTGGAATGACGAGAAAAAGCCAACTGACTATGTAGAAGAAGAAATTCCAGCTGAAGTTAAAGATAAAGCTGAAGAATACCGCGCAAAACTAATCGAAGCTGTTTCTGAAACAGACGATAGCTTGATGGAGAAATTCTTTGCAGGCGAAGAACTAACTGAAGAAGAGATCAAAAAAGGTATAAAAGCAGGCTGCTTAAGAATGACTATCACACCTATGCTTTGCGGAACTGCGTTTAAGAACAAAGGTATCCAACCTCTACTTGATGCTGTTGTTGATTATTTACCAGCTCCAGATGAGATCGCAGCGATAAATGGTGTTTATGAAGATGGCACTGAAGTGACTGTTGAAAGTACAGATAATGGCGAATTTGCTGCTCTTGCGTTTAAGATCATGACTGACCCATTTGTTGGACAGCTAACATTTATCCGTGTTTATAGAGGAAGCCTTGAAAGCGGTAGTTATGCTTACAACACAGTTCAAGACTGCAAAGAGAGAATCGGCCGCTTACTAAAAATGCACTCAAATAAACGTGAAGAGATTACAGAACTTTTCGCTGGTGAAATCGGTGCTGTTGTTGGTCTAAAAAATACCCTAACCGGCGATACTCTTGCAAGTGAAAAAGATAAAGTTATCCTTGAGAGAATGGACTTCCCAGAGCCAGTTATTAGTGTTGCGGTTGAGCCAAAAACAAAAGCAGATCAAGAAAAAATGGCGATCGCTCTTCAAAAACTAGCTCAAGAAGATCCAAGCTTTAGAGTTAGCACTGATGAAGAGAGCGGACAAACTATCATTAGTGGTATGGGTGAGCTTCACCTAGAGATCATTGTTGATCGTATGCTTCGTGAATTTAAAGTAGATGCTGAAGTTGGTCAGCCACAAGTTGCATACCGCGAGACTATCCGTAAGTCAGTTGAACAAGAGTATAAGTATGCTAAACAATCAGGTGGTCGTGGTCAATATGGTCACGTATTCTTACGTATCGAGCCACTTCCAGCTGCTAGTGGATTTGAATTTGTTAACGACATCAAAGGTGGTGTTGTTCCAAAAGAGTACATCCCAGCTGTTGAAAAAGGTTGTAAAGAGGCACTTCAAAGCGGTGTTCTTGCTGGATATCCAGTTGAAGATGTTAAAGTTACACTTTTTGATGGTAGTTACCACGAAGTTGACTCATCTGAAATGGCGTTTAAACTTGCTGCTTCAATGGGCTTTAAAGAGGGCGCTAGAAAAGCAGGCGCGGTTATCCTTGAGCCAATGATGAAAGTTGAAGTTGAGACTCCAGAAGAGTATATGGGTGATGTTATCGGTGACCTTAATAAACGCCGTGGGCAAGTAAATTCAATGGATGATAGAAATGGTGTAAAAATCATTGCAGCTTATTGTCCACTTGCTCAAATGTTTGGCTACTCAACAGATCTTCGCTCAATGACTCAAGGTCGTGCGACTTACTCTATGGAATTTGATCACTACGAAGAAGTTCCTAAAAACGTAAGTGAAGAGATCATTAAAAAGAGAAATGGCTAATTAGCCAAAATAGGGCAGAGCGATCTGCCCTTTAAAATTTAACCACTTGAGTAAAAATTTAAACTAACTTGCAAATTTGTCCTCATAGCTCAGCTGGATAGAGCGCAGAATTCCTAATTCTGAGGCCACAGGTTCGAACCCTGTTGGGGACACCATCATACAATCGCCTTTGTAAAATACAAAGTGCTCAAACAAGTGTTTTTTAAATATACTAAAACATATAATAAGATATAGCAATTTATAAAAATGCTCTTATGCTGATCAGTATAATATAGTAAAAGAAAAAATGTAAAGAATGGACTTTATAAAAAAGATTACAAGTGATATGCAAATAAGATCACTAATATCAAAGAGAAATTTTATAAAAACATAATGGTAAATGACTATATTTCCATCAATCTAGTCGGTTTATCTATATATGCATTCGTAGTGGGTTTAGCTTTTTTATCAACACGTTATATTATTAATTTTTATCTAAACTAATAAATTTTATCAACAAAAATTTTTATATATTTAATAATCCGTGCTAACATTTCAAAAATTTATTTAAGGAGAGTAGATGAAAAAAATTTTACTTTTAGGAGCTGTTTGTTGTATGTTGTCAGCTGATGTTAAAACCGTTAATATAAGCCCAGACGAGATCAAAAAATATGATCAGATTATCGATATAAGAACTCCATCTGAGTGGCAAGAGACTGGCGTTATCGCAGGTGCAAAGACTATAACTTTTAATCCAAACGATAAGAGTGCATTTTTAGAGGAGCTTTCAAAAGAAGTTGATGTCAAAAAACCTATTGCTCTTGTTTGCAGAAGCGGCAGAAGAAGCACAGCAGCTGCAGCAGCGATAGATAGCTCAGATCTTAAGATAATAAATTTAGATGGAGGTATGAGTAGCTTGATTGAGCAAGGCTACAAAACTACGCCTTATAAAAAATAGATAAATTTTTATAATTCTACATTTGACTACAAGATAATTTTATTTTGTAGTCAAATTTTATATCAAATAATAAATTTTATTATTTGATTAACTACCGATTAACTCTAGCTATATATAATTTCATTATATTTATAATAAAGAAGGAGACAAAATGTCAAAAGTTATTTTACAATTAAATGTTATTCAGGCTGATGCAAATGCACTTTATATTAAATTTCACGATCTTCACTGGAATGTAAAAGGTATTCAATTTTTTAGCGTTCATGAATACACAGAAAAGGCTTACGAAGATATGAGTGAGATATTTGACGATACAGCTGAGAGAGCTCTTATGCTTGGTGGCAGACCTATTGTCAAGGCTGAGGAGCTAGCAAAAGTTACTCATATCAAACACGAGCCAAAAGAAATTTACACTCCAACTGAGGTTTTAGAGATTGTCTTGGCTGATTATAAACACCTTTTGGGCGAGTTTAAAAAGCTTGACGAACTTGCAGAAGGCGATACAACAACTCAAATGTATGCACAAGATCAAATCGCAAAATTTGAAAAAGCGATCTGGATGCTAAACGCAACACTTAGCAAATAACTACTAGCGGGAGTTTTCCCGCTCTATCTAAATAAATTCTACTTTTTGGCGATATTGATTCTATAAATTCTAAGGAGCCAAAATGAAAATTTCTCAAATTGCAAACTCATACGATAATTTAGGTCTAAAAGGAAATGTAAAATCAGAAATTTCGCTTCATAAAGATGAAAAGAATATCTCTAAAAAAGAGTCTGAAATTACAAATTTAACAGCCAAAGACATTTCAAATAGCTACTTTTTGCAGTATCAAAAAGATATCGTTAAAAGTAGTAGTTCAAATTTACTAGCCCAAAGCGGCTTAAGCTTTAATGCGCCTAAAAATTTATCAGAAATTTTATCAGGACTTGATCTTGCAAATATCGGCTATAACGGTAAATCTTTAAACGAGCTAAGTAGTGACGAGGCAAATGATCTTATCAGCGAGAATGGATTTTTTGGTATCGCAAATACGGTTGATAGGATAGCTAGCTTTGTGCTAAATGGTGCAGGTGATGACGTGGAAAAACTAAAAGCTGGTAGAGAGGGCGCGGCAAAGGGTTTTGAGGATGCGAAGAAAATTTGGGGAGGTGAGCTTCCTGAAATTTCACAAAAGACTATCGAAAAGACCCTTGAGACACTTGATAAAAAGATCGCCGAGCTTGGCGGTAACGTTTTAAATGTTTCAGCTTAACCATCTTAGGCAGGCTCGCCTAAGATAAATTTGTATGATCGTGTATATAAATTTAGATACGAGCCTTTAATTTCCCGCAAAATTTATTTAATCTTAAAAGTTATACTTCGCCGTTTTACACTAAGGAGAAGAGATGAAAGCTAAAATTTTACTTCCACTGGCAACTGCCATCATGTTTTTGGGTTGCTCATTTTTTGAGGATAACCCACCAGTGCGAAAACAGCCAAGACAGGTCATGCAAAATACACCAGTAAAAAGCTCGATCAAAGGTTTTATAAAAGAGGTTACTTATAAAGATTCAAAATACTGCTATGAAATAGTGGCGAGCGATACAAAAAATCACAAACTCAATAAAGCAAATTTTTGTGCAAATAGATACTATTATGATAAAGGCGACTTGGTCTATGCGACCTTTTATGCAGATAAACTTATAGATATGCTTATTATAAAAGAGGGTGGCTCTAGTGGCTTATATAATGGTATAAAAAAGCCACAAAATGAAGTGATTATTAAAAGAAAAAATGTAAAAACAAATATCGAAGTGCCAAAAGAGGAAAAAATTTCTTTTTAATTACCGTTGATTTACTGCTTGCTTATATAATTTCAACAGCAATCAAAACTAGAACTCCTTTTAAGGGGCAAAGCAACAGCCCCTTTTTCTTTTTACTTCTTTAAAATTTTGTCCTTGTTTTATTTAAAATTATCAACTTTTATCTATTTTTGATTAATTACGGTAAACGATCGGTAACTGAAATTAAAAATTTTAAGCTTCATGTTAAATTTTATTGATTATAATCGTCAGCACAAAACCTTAAAAGGAGAAAAAATGAAACTAACGAAAATTAGTTTAGCCGCTTTGGTTGCTTTAGGTGCATTTTCAAGCGTAGCAAGTGCTACTCCACTTGAAGAAGCTATAAAAAATGTAGATCTTTCAGGATTTGCAAGATATAGATATACTCATACTCATGAGTATGACAAAAGACAAGAAAATGTCATAAAAGCCAATGATGCAAAACATAACTTTAAAATGATTACAAATTTTAAAGCTGCCATCGATGATAACTTCTTTGGTGTTATCGGCCTAAGATATAATGCAAACGATGGTTCAGGTGATAATGTAGACGCAGGAACAGACAAGACAGATACAAAGACACCTTTTAATGTTCACCAATTCTATCTTGGTTATAAAGCTGGAAATACTACTATAACAGCTGGCAAACAAGAGATTGGCTCATACTTTACAGATGATGCTATCGGTACTGGTGTAAGAGTAGTAAATGAAGATATTGAAGGTCTTACCCTAACAGCTTTAGCTTTTGATGCACTAGAGGGTGGAGATGAAAGCGATGGCGATCTATATAAAACAAACGTAACCAATAACCTAGATGGTTACGATGTTGGAAATCTATATGCAGCTGGTATCGCTGGTTCATATGATCCTATCAATTTCCAACTATGGTATGCTAGTCTAACAAATCTAGCTGACCTACTTGCAGCTGATGTTTCAGCAAATTTTGCTATTAATGATGATATTAGCTTAGGCGGTAGAATCAACTATGTAAATAGTACAGCTGATAAAGAAGCAAAAAATTATTTATCTTCATTAAATGGTTATAAATACAATGATGGTAACTTCTATGCTGGTGAACTTTCAGCTTCACTATTTGGTCTTGATTTATCTGCTGGCTATATAGGTTGGAAAGTTCAAGATAAGGGCGCAACATCATTTAGTTTTGAAGATCAAGGTTCTTTGATAGATGCTGGTGAAGATGTATTTGATTGGACGCTTACAGAAGGTAAAGGTAACTTCTTCTATGCAACAAGTGCATATGCATTTGATAAATTTACAGTTGGCTTGGATTATGTAAAAGGCAATATAAAAACTGCAGGAGCAAATAATCAAGATGTAAAAGAGAAAATAGAAGAATTTGTTCCAAGATTTGCTTATCAATACAGCAAAAAGTTGAAATTTAGCTCATTCTACTCTTTCCAAACACATAAATTTGCTAATGATGTTAAAGCAAAAGAAGATAAATTTAGATTTGAGGCTAAATACTCATTCTAATCGTAGCTCATTAATCAACTTATGATATAATCCCGGGTCGGAGTAATCTGATCCGGGATTTTTAAATTTAGAGCAAAATTTCAAGGAAAATTATGAAAAGTATTAAAATTTCTTTTTTGGCGTGTTTTTTGGTGGCAAATGCCTTTGCAGCTTCACAAGTCTACTATATAGAAGCTCGTGGTGAGTTTGGTAAAGAACTTGCAGAAATGGCAAAAAAGCAGGCTAATGATAGAAATGAAAAAGTAAATGTCTATGTCGATGAAGATCCAAGACGCTATAAAGATAATAGAATTTTAAAATTGGGCGTTGATAGAAAGGGCAGATATAGTGTTTCTTTGGGTAAGGAGCTTTATGAAAAGCAATGTGCTAGCTGTCATGGCGAGAATGCTGATAAAAGACCATTTGGTTCAACGCCTCTAAAAAATATGGATGCTAAGGATATTGAAGATAGCATCATCTCTTATAGAAGTGACTCAAGTTTTGGTGGAAGCGGTAAAAATGTAATGCAAAATCAAGCTAAAATTCTTTCAAATAATGACCTTGGTGCGATTCTTGCCTATCTAAAGGGCAAAGATGCATTTGCTGAACAAGACGTAAATGAAAACAAACCAGTCTCTACTCAAACAAAGCAAGGCAGTTATTTAAGATAAGTTTTACTTTGATAGCTTTGTCATAATATAAATAAAAGGAAGCAGATGTTAAATCCAAGATCATTATTTTTAAGTATGGGTCCAGCTATCATTTTGATGATAATCTTTGCCATAGCTAGCGGAGCCGCTACGATAATAGAAAGTAAAACCAGCACAGAAGCTGCATGGTACTATGTTTATGGTGCCAGCTGGTTTGCTCTCATTCAACTACTTCTTGGCATAAATTTGGCCTATAATATCTTTAGATATAACTTAATAGATCCTAAAAAGCTCCCTTCGCTTATCTTTCACCTTGGTTTTATCGTTATCTTAATCGGTGCTGGCATAACAAGATACCTTGGCTTTGAGGCTGATATGCATATAAGAGAAAAAACTCAGTCAAATATCGTTACGACAAAAATATCCTATTTAAATTTAACTGCATTAAACGATAATGGAGAAGAGATAAACGCTGCTTTGCCACTAGGAATTTCTGATGCAAAAAAAGGTTTTGATCTAAAGCTAAAAATAGCAGATAATGAAGCTAATTTAAAATTTAAAGAATTTGTGCCAAATGCAAGTTATAAGTTTGTGGATGATAAAAACGGGCAACCAGTAGTGGAATTTGTGGTTTCAAACGAGAGTGAAAGTGAAGAAATCTTCTTGTTAGAAGAAGAGGAAGCAAGAGTTGCAGATATTAGTTTTATCTTTAATGCTAAACCAGATGAGAGTAAAAAATATGTGCTTTTTAAATTAGTGGACGGAAATTTCACAGTTACTTCAAATACTGATCTTTCAAAATTTACAATGAGTGATAGCTCAAAAACTGAGTTAAAAGCTGGTAGTGTAAATGATTTTGGCATGGGCAGTCTTTATACTATTTCAAATATAAATTTTGCTCCAAGATTAGTTTCGACTCATGCTTTAAGAAAGCTAGTTAGCACAAAAGATAGCGAATTTAACGCCTTGATAGCTGAATTAAATTATAAAGGCGAGAGTAAAGAGATGCATATTTTTTATAACCTAACAGAGCCTTCACGCTTAGCTGTGGCTGGACAAAAATTTAACGCTTCATGGGGTGCGCAGCAAGTTAAACTTCCGTTTAGCTTATACTTAAAAGACTTTGAGCTTAAAAGATATCCTGGCTCAAATTCTCCTATGAGCTATTCAAGTGAAGTTATCGTAAAAGATGATACAAACATGTCAGGGCTTGACTATAAAATTTATATGAATCACGTGCTTGACTATGATGGTTATAGATTTTTCCAAAGTTCATACGATACAGATGAAAAAGGAACCATTCTCTCTGTAAATAAAGATCCAGGCAAGATACCAACTTATATCGGCTACTTTTTGCTTGGGCTTGGCTTTGTGTTAAATGTTGTAAATCCTGGTAGCCGCTTTAGAAAGCTAGCTAAGTTAATAGACAATGAATCAACAAAAGGTGGTAAAAAGGTTGTTGCTATCATTGCCATTATGCTTTTAAGTTTAAGTTTTAGCTCATTAAAGGCTGAAGACTTTTTGCCTAATATCAGCAAAGAGCACACACAAAAGCTTTCTAGACTTATTGTGCAAAGCTCAGATGGTAGAATGAAGCCATTTGACACTCTTAGTAAAGAAATTTTAAATAAAATACATAGAAGCGAGAACATAAATAGCCTAAACTCTAATCAAGCTATGCTTTCAATAATGGTAACGCCTGATTTTTGGCGAAATGAAAAAATTATCTCACTTGGACAAAGCAAGGAGCTAAAAAAAGAGCTTGGCATAGATGAAAATGCAAAGTATGCAAGTTTTAATGATTTTTTTAGAGCTACAAAAGATGGCGGAAGTGAATATAAACTCACAAAATTTGCTGAAATTGCTAATCGTAAGCATCCTGGATCACGCAATACATTTGATAAAGATGTGATAAAGATCGACGAGAGATTGAATGTTTTTTATATGATATTTATTGGTGAAATTTTTAAAATTTTTCCAAAGCAAGATGACCCATCAAACTCTTGGTATTCACCTGCTAGTGCAATGATGTATTTTCCGCCTAAGGAGGCCGATCTAGTCATTAATATGATGAGAGAGTATTTTGCAGCAGTTGATGCAGCAACAAAAGATAATGATTGGAGTAAGGCTGATGCCACACTTGATAAAATTTCAGCCTATCAGCAAAAGTACGGCTCTGCTGTAATGCCAAGTGAAGAAAAGATAAATATAGAAATTTTGTTTAATAAAATTCAAATTTTTGAACGATTGACGCCGGTTTATCTTTTGGCTGGCCTTGCACTTTTATTTTTTGTTTTTATCAAAATGCTAGCTCCAAAGGTCCAGATAAATGGTATTGTAAAGATTGTGTATATTATAAATTTACTAGCTTTTTTTGCTCACACTGTCGGACTTGGACTTCGTTGGTACATTGCTGAGCATGCGCCTTGGAGTAACGCTTATGAATCGATGGTCTATATCGCTTGGGCTTTAGGATTTTCTGGTATCGTCTTTGCAAAACGTAGCCCTATCGCCCTTGCTCTTACGTCTATATTGGCTGGCGTTACATTGTTTGTTGCGCACCTTAGCTGGATGGATCCGCAGATCACTACACTTGTGCCTGTACTTCAAAGCTACTGGCTAACAATACATGTCTCTGTCATTACTGCAAGTTATGGATTTTTAGGGCTTTGCGCGTTACTTGGTGGCTTTACACTATTGCTTATCATTTTGCAAAATAAGAAAAAGCCAAATCCAGAAATTTCTCGTAATATTCTTGAAGCTACTCGTATAAATGAGATGGCTATGATACTAGGACTTAGCTTGCTTACTCTTGGAAATTTCCTAGGCGGTGTCTGGGCGAACGAGAGTTGGGGTAGATATTGGGGCTGGGACAGCAAGGAGACTTGGGCATTAGTTTCGATACTTGTTTATGCCGCAGTTCTTCATATAAGATTTATTCCAAAGCTAAATAACCAGTATGCATTTGCAGTGGCTTCATTCTTTGCTTATTGGTCGATTATTATGACTTATTTTGGCGTAAATTTTTATTTAGCTGGTATGCACTCGTATGCAGCTGGCGATCCATTGCCAGTGCCTGATTTTGTCTGGATTAGTATCGTGATAATGGTGCTTATGAGTATTTTGGCATTTACAAAGCGATCACTTTGCTCAAGGCTTTAGATGCTAATAAAAGGTCTAATAGTTTTCTTTATTGTATTGCTATTAATTGCAATTTGTGCGTTAATCTATTTACTTTTAAGAAATAGAGATTATAGCGCCGAAATAAAGGAGCTTGCATTAGAAAAAGAAGAGATAACAATCGAAAAACTTGAAAAGCTTGCTGGTGATAATAGTTTAAGTAAAAACGAGCTTTTCGAACTTATTCAAATCTTTGTAGGAAATTTTAGTATACCAGCTAAAAATAACCAAGTCATGCCAAAAGAGGCAAATAACTATATAAATTTTATAATTTTAATCTGCTCTCATAAAAATTCTGATGCAAAGCTCATCAGTTTTTTAGACAAAGAAGCTAAAAAGAAAAATCCAAGCTATATTGTCGAGATAGAAGAGAGTGAGAAAATCGGCATAGAAAATCGCAAAAATCGTAGATAAATTTATTTAAAAAAGTGTAGTTAAATATCTTAAAATTAAATTTGGTATAAAAATGAGTTCTTATGATTTTGATTCTATGTACGTGATATTTCTTATTTTATTTTTAATCGTATTGCCTATATTTTTGATAATTCCTGCAGGTAGATATAATATAAAGGTTTATACGAGTAAATTTGATCTAATTGGACTTCATCTAATTTTTCCAATCATTATATTGCCTACTTTGGTAGGTACTTTTATTTTAGTTTGTAGCTTTTTAAATATTTCAGATTATACTGGTTTAAGCTTTGTGTTCTATGCTTTTTTGATTCTAATGATATCCTATATAATTTATGGCTTTTATGTTTGCATCAAATATAACTACGGCTTTTTTCATTGTATCGTAGCGCTTTTTTTAAGATTTAATTATGTTACCCCGCTTATTTATCTGCTCTTTTTAGGCGGAAAAAACTACAAAGATGACAAAGAGATAACTTCTAAAAATATTAAGGGCTTAAATCTTTTTGATCAGTTTAGATTTTCTATTTATAATTTAATTGCTATTAGAAACTAAAAGTATTTTAAGAGCATTAAAGGTTTTGCAATTAGAGAAAATGCCAAAAAGCAAGAGAAATTTTTATATTTAGCTTTTGCTTAGTTTTTATATCTTTCTTATCTTTAAAATTTTAGTCCAAAGCAGGCTTTTGTTTTGTCTTATCGTTTTTAAGCTTATCTTTTTTGGCTTCAAACTCAGCTATTATATTTGCATCAGGAAATAAATATCCATCCTCAACCATCAGATCAACTGCCTTTTTAAACATAGGCAAGGCACTTTGAGCGCCGAAGTAGTAGTAAGGTCTTTTAGGATCCCTTGCTAAAACGCCTATTGTGTAGCTATTACCTCTTGTGTCGTTCACAAAGCCAAAAAATGAGCCATTGTAGGTGTTGCTGTATCCACCACTACCTGAAGCAATGTGTGCAGTTCCAGTCTTGCCACCTATCTCAAGTCCTGGCGTAAAGGCTTTTAGTCCAGTACCTTTCTCAACCGTTTTTATTAAAATTCTCTTCATTATCTTTGCGGTCTCTTGTGATATAACTTGAGCTGGCTCGGACTTTGGCAAATCGTATCTTTTTCCATTTCTCTCTAAGTAGGCAACCATGTGAGGAGTAACTTCAATGCCTTTATTATTAAATGTATTATAGGCTTTTAAAAGCTGCATAAATGTAGCTTGCAAGCCGTATCCGTAGCTCACAGTCGCCTTATATGTTGATGAGTTTAGCTTTGTAACTGTTGGCATCATACCTACTTGCTCGTAAGGTAGATCTATGCCTGTTTTTCTTGAAAAACCAAAATTTAAAAGTCCTTGATAAATTTGTGGCCCATTTAAACGCTCAACAAGCTGGATCATACCGATGTTTGAGCTATGTACGATTATATCCTCAGCACTCATAAAAGGCTCCGGATGGGTATCTTTAATTATCCTTTTGCCAAGTTGGTATCGGCCATTATAGGTATTTACAAGCTCGAATGGATTTACTTTCTTCTCTTGAAGTAAGATAGAAAATATAAATGGTTTAAAAACTGAGCCAACTTCATAAGCATATTCGCTAACGGTCGAATTTAGAGCGCTATAATCTTGCTTTCTTATGTTTGAAGGATCATATCTTGAGCTAGAGGCTAGAGCTAAAATTTCTCCATTTTTGCTATTCATTATACAGATGACTAGCTCTTTTGCATCTAGAAATTCACGCTTTTCATCTAAAATTTGCTCTAGTTTGGTTTGAAATTTTAATGGTATAGAAAGCACCGCATTGTAGCCATCTACTCTTGTTGCCAAATTTGAGTCACTTGTTAAAATAATATTATTTCCAATATCGCGAGGCCCTAAAATTTTTGCATTTTGTATAGGGGCTAAATAATCTTCATAATATCTCTCAAGACCTTTTACGCCTTTGCTTTTTGTAAGCGCGTCACTTTCAGTTTTGCTCACGTAGCCAATAGCTGGTGTGAGGGCATCTTTTGACATAAATTTACGATTTTGACCGCTCTCCATTACTCTCATGCCCTGAAATGAAGCAAGGCCTGTTTTTGGGTCAAGGTATGAAACCAAAATGCTCTTGCGATTTAGCTTTCTTGAGAGCTCTTGAAGGTAGGTAGCACCCTTTGCATCAATACTATATGAGAGTGTAACGATGCCTTTTGTGTCATTTATAATCTTTCTTACTTTGTTTGGATCATCGCCGCTGTAAAGCGAATATAGCTTGATAAACATCTCTTTTTTATTAGGATCAATATTTCTAGTATCAAGCATTACTTTGTAGAGCTTTTGGCTTGAAGAGATACTAAAGCCATCTTTTGTGATTATATTGCCACGAATTGCTGTGTTTATATCGCTTGTTTGAAGTCTAGGAAGCTTTCGCTCGATACTTGCTCTATAAAATATGACAAGCACAAATATTGAAATTCCAAAAGTAATTAATAAAAAAAGTATGGTTATTTTTGATTTTCTGGAATTCATTAATGACTTAAATTTGTGTTCTAGAAATTTCTTTATAAGCACTTAGCGCTTTGTTGCGAATTTCTAGCATAAGCTTCATGCTAGTCTCTGCTTTACCTATCGCAATAGCAGCTTGGTGAAGATCTTTTACCTCGCCAGTCGCAAGATCAGCTATGGCTTTATCAGCGTTTATTTGAACCTTGTTTAGCTCTTTTAAAGAGTCGTTTAAAGCATTTTCGAAGCCACCTTGTTCGCCTGCTTTTACTATTTTATTTGAATTTTCATTTTTATTTATTTTGTCTAAATTTATACTATTTATCATTATGCTTGTCCTGAAATAAGTGATATCGCACTTTGTGCTATTGTTTTTGCGTTTTGAAAGGCTGCCACGTTTGCTTGATATGCTCTTGTTGCTTCAAGTAAGTCAGACATCTCAATGACCGGATTTATATTTGGAAATGCGACGTAGCCATTTGCATTTGCGTCTGGATGACTTGGGTCATATTTTAGCTGAAAGTCCTTATCGTTGCGCACCACTTTATCTACGATCACACTAGTTAGGGCAGGGTGAGCGTTTCTTGGTGAGCTTGGGTCGTCGAGCGGATTTTCATACTCGAGTAGACTTTGTGAGCTTTTAAGTTGATCGTTTAAAATTTTATCAAAGTTCATCTCTTTAAAGATGACCTCTTGCCTTCTGTAAGGGCCACCTTCGGCCGTTCTTGTGGTTTGAGCGTTTGCTATGTTTGAGCTGATGACATTCATCCTAAAGCGTTGCGCGCTTAGTCCGTATCCGCTAATATCAAAATCATTTAAGTATGACATCATCTCTCCTAGTTTTTAGCACTTGCGTCTATTACGCTTTTAAAGATATTGCTTTGAGCCTTGTAGGCGTTATCAAGAGCGTTTATCATAACTGTATTTTTGCCCATTTCTGTTGTCTCAACATCAAGATCAACCGTGTTTGCGTCATTTCTAGCCATGTGACCATCACGCAAGAAAATTTGAGCTGTGTCACTTTTTGGAAAATCAACCACAGCCATATGCGCTTCGTTTGTCTTAGCAAGCTGTAGCTTTTTTTGGCTTGAAGTGTTATAAATTTCATTTGCTTTTTCTTTTAAGACATCTTCAAATCTTATATCTCTAGCTTTATAAAATGGTGTATCAACGTTTGCAAGATTGCCAGAGATTAGTTTTTGGCGTAGTTCTCTGCCTGCAAGAGCCGATTCAACAAGTGGGCTAGATTTTGATTTATCTAAAACAAACATTTAAAATCCTTATGAAATTTCACACTTTTATAAGCAAACTATGTTCCAAATATAGAGCAAATTTATTTTGTCTCATAAATTTTTGCCAGATCTTCTTTCATTTTTGTGACTTTTATACCACCAAGATAGTATTTTACCCCGTATTGTCCGCTATCTACGTCTGTTAAAATTTGATATTCGCCATTTTTTATCACTACTTTAAAAGGTAGTGCGATCTCGTGTTTATATTCGATGTCTCTTACGATCTGCTCGGCAAGTCTATCATTTATCTTTTGATCGTTTGTTATGAAATAGTAGGCGTTAAATTTTTGCATAAATTCGTGTAAAACATACTCATTTGTGACATTTTCAAAGTGAGTTAGTCCAACTAGCGTAAATTTATCTTTGTTTTCAAGCTGATATTTTGTAAGTTCAGCTGCCTCTTTTTGGCAAGGCGGGCAAAATGTGCCAAAAATGTCGATCATTAAAACCTTATTTTCATCATTTTTGATAGCAAAGCCGTGATCTTTTCTAACTAAAGTAAGCTCCTTGCCGCTTACGTCTATAAGCTTAACCTCTTCATTTGGGCTAAATTCTTTAAAATTTGTACTGCTGCTCTCGTCCTCATCGCAACCAAAAAAAGTAAATAAAGCGATTATTAAAACAATTAATTTCTTCATCTTATTCCTTAAATATATCTTTTTATGGCAGCTCTTGCCTCTTTGTCTGCCTCGCGTCTTTTTAAAGTCTCGCGCTTGTCGTGTAAATTTTTACCTTTTGCAAGAGCTAGTCTTGCTTTTACGATGTTTTTATCGCTTAGATAAAGTGCCAAAACAACTAGTGCTAGTCCATCTTGCGAGACTTGACCGAAAATTTTATCAATCTGCTTTCTATGCATCAAAAGTTTTCTGGCTGCTCGCTCATTTGGACGAAATATGCTATGTGTAGTCTCGAGATAGCTGATATGGGCGTTTAGTAAGAAAAGCTCGCCCTTTATGACGCGCACAAAGCTATCTTTTAAATTTGCTCTACCAGCCCTTAGAGCCTTGACTTCACTACCTTTTAGAACGATGCCAGCCTCGAAGGTTTCAAGTATGCTAAAGTCATGCAAAGCTTTTTTGTTTTTTGCTAGATCTTTTATCAAAATTTTACCTTTTATTTTACGCTAAATACGCTACTGCCGCTACCACTTAGAAATTTATCTTTAAACTCATTCATCTGTGGATAGAGCTTAAAGCATGGGGCAAAAAGATCGTTTAACTCCCCATTTTTATAAATTTCAAGTAGCTTTTTGCTCTTTAAATTTTGCATCTTTTTTGCAGCATTAACGTCTATGTATTGTAAGAAATTGCTTCTAAATTCTTGATAAACCGCCGGTGTAGAGCAAAAAACATTTGGCGTGAAAATATTTAAACCAGGTACTTCATCATCAAATTCTTCTATGATCTCACCTATGCCGCTTACATTTGCTGCTTTGTAGCCACTTACGAAAAAAGCCACATCTGCACCGATTTTAGACGCTATTTGTATCAAATTTTCACGTTTTATATTTAAATTTAGCTCATCATTTACCATTATCAAAAAGGTGGCAGCGTTTGAACTACCTCCACCAAGGCCCGCACCAATTGGAATATTTTTATCAACAATGATTTTGTGTGAGCTAAAAAACTCATCAAGCTCGTTTGAAAAGCCAGCTTTTTTTAGCTCGTCTATTGCTCTTTTAATAATGTTATCTTTTATTTCGTGGTTGTTGCATTCTATGGCAAATGAATCTGACTTTTCAAAATAAATTTCGTCAAAAAGCTGCTCACAGAGGATAAAGCGCGATAAAATTTCGTGGTAGCTGCCTCTAGTGCCAACTATCTTTAAAAATATATTTATCTTTGCAAAGCTTTTCATTTCTCAATTTTTTTAGCTAGCTCATGAATATCGGCTTCACTTGCAGTTTTTGTGGCATGGATATTTTCGTTTTTGATATCGTTTGCTAGTTCGCTTCTTAGTATCATTGTATTTCGTGGCGCTTCGATACCGAGTTTAACAGTATTTTTTGAAATATTTACTATGACAACTTTTATGTCATTTCCTATTAAAATTTCTTCATTTTCTTTTCTTGCTAGGATTAACATTTTTCAACCTTATTTAGAGTGTAATTTATAGTATCATCCGTGATTTGGATTACGCTCATAAATTTATCATAATTTAGCAAATAAATTCCTTGCTTTTGTGTTTCAAAATCGTTAATTTTTAATTTCTTACCATCAAGAATATCGTTTATATCCCCAAGGTATGTATTTTCCTGAATGTTTAAAAAATCACAAATATTCAAAATTTTTTCATTTTCGTAGTAAAATTTGCCTTCACTTATCCTTTTTAATGAGCTTAAAGTTACATTATAACCAAGCTTTTTTTCAAAAATTTCTGCATACGAACGGATATAACTTCCTTCGCTTACGCTTAGACGGATAGTTAAAAATGGATGTGAGTAGTTTAAAATTTGACTCTCATAAATTTCCATAGTCTCTGGCTTTAGTTCAAATTCTTCGCCGTTTCTAGCTAGCTTGTAGGCTCTTGTGCCATTTACATGCTTGGCGCTAAATTTTGGTGGGATGTAGCTTATCTTACCAGTTAGCTCACCTCTTATGACTTCAAGTTTTTCTAAATTTATCTCTTTTACATTTGAAATTTCAGTGATATTTTCATTATCCATGCTAGGACTGCTAGCTCCAAGCCAGATCGTCGCCTCATAGACCTTTGGGCTTTTGTCTAAAAATCTAAAAAATTTCGTATACGAGCCAAAAGCGACTATCAGACAGCCACTCGCAAATGGATCAAGCGTGCCTGAAAATCCAGCCTTTTTAACGCCATATTTTCTCTTTAGTCGTCCTAAAAAGTGGTTTGAGCTCATGCCAGCAGGCTTGTTTGCCACGAAAATGGCGTTCATACGGCCTTTTCCACGAAGCTTGACATGATCTCTCTTACATTGCCACCAAAATTTATAGTAAGTTTAAACTCTTTTTTGATCTTGCTAACCGCACTCACCCTGCCGATACCAAAAATTTTATGTTTAACAAGGTCGCCTTTTTTAAATTCATTACTCTGTTCGATAACTAGCGAGCCATGCGTGATACCGCTCTCGCTTAAAAATCTACTCTTATTTAGCCTCGTGCGCTGACCTTTGTAAAAGCGCGAATTTGCAAAGCTTAGGCTAAGTGTCCTTTTGGCTCTTGTTATCGCCACGTAAGCTAGCCTGCGCTCCTCTTCGATGTCGCTACCATCGCCGATGAGCGGGAAAAATCCCTCTTCAAGGCCGATCACAAAAAGGTGCTCAAACTCAAGCCCCTTGCTAGCATGCACGCTCATGATGCTAATAGCCTCGTCGCTAATGCCGTCTTGCTCGCTTGTTAGCGTGATCTCGTTTAAAAACTCCTCCAGATCAAAGCTTGGATTTTGCTTGATCTGATCTTTTAAAACAGCGTAAAACTCGTCAATGTTTGCTGCTCTTTCAGCGCCATCTGGCAGGCTCTCGTAGTATTTTTTCACGCCAAATTTAGCTTCAAATTTATCTATGAGGTCAAAAACCGAGCTGCTTTCTTGAAGCTCTTTTAGGTTGTTTGCAAACTCAAGAAGGGCTGATTTTACCTTTTTGCTAAAAGCATCGTCGTTATCAGAGATGTTTGAGATCGCTTCAAAAATGGAAATTTTGTCTTCAAATGCCATTTTTTCGAGCTTGTCAAGACTTACTTTGCCTAGGCCTCGCTTTGGGCGGTTGATGATGCGTCTTATTGAAAAATCATCATTTGGATTATTTATCAGCCTTAGGTAGCTTATGATATCTTTGATCTCGGCTCTTTCGTAAAATTTAACTCCGCCTACCATTTTATAGGCGATCTGCTCTTTGTTTAGCCCATCTTCAAGCGAGCGAGAGAGAGCGTTTATGCGGTATAAGATAGCGATATCTTTTGCCTGAACGCCTTTACTCAAAAGCTCTTTTATATTTTTTGCGATCTTGCCAGCCTCGACGCTCTCATCAAAGCTCTCTATCAAATTTACAGCCTCGCCTTCGCCCTTTGTGCCCACAAGCTTCTTGCCAAGGCGGTTGCGGTTATGATCTATTAGCTCGTTTGCAGCCTTTAGTATCGCCTCGCTCGAGCGGTAGTTTTTCTCAAGTCTAATGATCTTTACATCTTTAAATTGATCTTTAAAATTTAAGATATTGTCTATCTTAGCACCACGCCAGCCGTAGATACTTTGGTCATCGTCGCCAACGACACAGATATTTTCGTGGCACAAGCAGAGCTTCTTTAGGAGTTTGTACTGAAGATCGTTTGTGTCTTGATACTCATCGACCATTATGTATTTGTAGCGATTTGAAATTTCTTTCGCAAGATCTTCGTTTTCATCTAAAATTTTATATGTAAGCCCTAACAGATCGTCAAAATCAACAAGATTATTTGTTTTGAGATAATCTTCATATTTTTCATAAATTTGAGCAGCTTGTTTGTAAAAATTATCCTTGCTCTTATCAAATGAAGAGAAATTTGCGTTTTTATAGACCTCTTCGACGCTTAAAAGTGAGTTTTTGTAGTTTGAAATTTCGTTTGAAAGTATCGCGGTCGCGACTGGACTTTCAAAGCTTTTGATGATGCGTTTTTTATCGTCTGTGTCGATTATGACGAAGTTATTTTTTCTGCCAAGCTTTTCGATGTAGAGCTTTAAAAATAAAAGCCCAAATTTATGAAATGTACAAAGTAGTGGCGAATAGTTTTTACCACTTTGGCTTAGCATCGCCATGGCTCTGCTTCGCATTTCGTTGGCAGCTTTATTTGTAAAAGTAAGAGTTAGTGTATTTGCAGCGTCTATGCCGACTTCGCCGATGAGGTAGGCGAGTCTAGTAGTGATCGTCTTTGTCTTACCGCTTCCAGCTCCTGCAAGTATGAGCATCGGACCATCTATATGAGTGGCTGCTTCGCATTGGGCTTCGTTTAAATTTGATAGTATTTTTTCCATTTTTTGCTTTTTAATTTTTCTTTTGATTTTAGCTAAAAATGCTTAAAATTACTATTTTTTCTTAAATATATCTTTATTTTTAGGATTTTGCAAAAAGACTGAAACCGATTTTTTTGTGTGGTCCGCTTGCTTCTCTTTGGGCTTATGAATGGAAAAATTTACAAGAATCGGGCTATTTTCAACCAAAATTTGAACCACTGCACCAAGTGGGAAAGAGACCACTGAGGCAAAATTTTCACTACCAAAGCCAGCCTCAAAACTAAGCTCATCTTGCGTTAACTTTGCACTCTCAAGCGTATAGCCACCAAGTGAAAACATAATGACTGGCATATTAAAGCTTCTACTTATCTCATCTGGCAAGCTTGGCTCAAAGCTAACTAGCGGTAAATTTGCCATAACTGAGAAATTTGCCCCTTTTTCAAGCAAAAAATCAATGCACTCATAGACGTGCATTTTCATCAAAAGCGCAAATTTCTCATCGTCTAAAATTTCATCTAACATTTTATTCCTTTTGAAATTTCTAAAAACTCATCTACTAACTTTTTAACTTCATTTATACCGATCTGCCAGAAATTTTTATCATCGATATCAAAGCCAAATTTGCCTACAAGCTCCCTTGGGCTAAGGCTGCCACCAAGACTTAAAAACTCGGTGTAAATTTCTACAAAATTTTCGCATTTGCCACTTTTGTAAAGCCCAAAAAGTGCAAGTACTAGAAGCTGTGCATAAGAGTAGGCATAGCAGTAAAATGGTGTGTGGATGAAGTGTGGGATGTAGCTCCACCAAATTTTGTAGTAGTCATTTAGCGTGACACTTTTACCAAACATCTTTTTGCTCTCTTGAAGCCAAATTTTATTTAGCTCATCTAAACTAATCTCGCCCTCATGTGCGTGCACAGCTCGCTCAAAAGTGGTGAAATTTATCTGGCGGTAAAGTGTGGCAAATATGTCTTCTATCTTGCCAGCAAGCAGTGAAATTTTCTCTTTTTTGCTAAGGTCATCTTTTATGTGATCAAAAACCAACATCTCGCAAAAGACCGAAGCCGTCTCAGCCGTCGTTAGTGGCGTGTCCGAGTTTAGGTAGCTTACATTATATGAAAGCTTTTGATGCACGGCGTGGCCAAGCTCGTGAGCTAGCGTAAAAAGGTCTCTTCGTTGATTTGTGTGATTTAGCAAAACATAAGGATGTGTGTCGCTTGATCCTGAGTGAGAAAACGCCCCACCTCGCTTGTTTGGTGCTGGATAAACGTCGATCCAACCGTCACTAAAGGCACTTTTAGCGATTTCGCCAAACTTGCTTGAGAAATTTGAAAATGCTTTTAAAACTATCTTTTTGCACTCATCAAATTTATACTCGCCCTCACTGCTAAGGGGCGCATATCTATCATAATCATAAAGTCTTTTAAGGCCTAAAATTTCTCTTTTGCGCTCGTAAAATTTAGAGACTAGATCAAAATTTTTCTCAGTTACGGCGATGAGTGAGTCAACGCTTTTTTTGGTAATTTGATTTTCAAGGTGTCTTGGCTCTTCTGGAAGATTGAAATTTCGCAGCTCGCAGCTCGTTTTTAGATCAGTTTTTATCATATTATATATATAGCCAAGAAGGTGCTGGTGTTTACTAAGCTCATTTGAAAGGCTTTTGGCGGCTAGTTTTCGTACGCTTTGGTCGCTCTCATGAAGCTTGGCTAAAATCTCTTCTTCATTTAAAAGTTCGCCTTTAAATTTAAACCTCATCTTGCTCATGCTCTCATCAAAAAGCCTTGAAAATCCATCAGCTCCGGTGCTTGCAGTGCGAAGCAAGACTCTCTCTTCTGCAACGCTTAGCTGGTGCGGTTTAGCTTTGGCTAGGTTGCTTAAATAGTAGCTGTATTTTTTAGAGCTTTTTATGATCTCTTCTTGTTTTTTAGGACTAAGCTCATTAAATTTGATCTCAAAAAATATCAAATTTTCATTTGCTTTTGTTGCTATCTCATCGATCTTTGCGTAAAATGCACCCTTGCTTGTATCTTTAGCAAAATTTAAAAAAGCGTAAGTCATTACTTTTGAAATTTTAGCGATCAAGTTTTCATATTCAGAAAATGCCTTTAAAAACTCATCTGTTTTTAAATTTTCATAACTTTCAAGGTATTTATCTTTAAATTTCTCGCACTCTTTTTGTAAATTTAGTGCGTTTTGCTCGCACTCTTTTTCGTTTGCAAAAAGTGCTTTTAGATCCCAAATTTGCATATTTATCCTTTAAATTTTTGGGACATTTTACAAAAAAATGGATAAAAGTAAAATTTCAGCCAAAATTTAGCTGAAATTTTATGAAGGTTAGTTTGAAGTCTCTGAGGCTACGGCTGTAAAAAGCACATCTGATGAGCTATTTAACGCAGTTTCAACTGAGTCTTGGATGACGCCTATTGTAAAGCCAACTGTGACAAACTGCATGGCGATGTCGTTGCCGATACCAAAAAGACCGCACGCTAATGGCACTAAAAGAAGTGAGCCCCCAGCCACGCCAGATGCACCACAAGCGCCAAGAGCTGAGATAAAGCAAAGAAGTAGCGCATCGCCAAATGTAACTGTGATAGATGGGATAGAATTTACCGCAGTAAGTGCTAGGATGCTGATGGTAACTGCTGCACCGCCCATGTTTATGGTGGCACCTAGTGGGATCGAGATCGAGTAAAGCTCCTCTTTTAGACCAAGCTTTTTGCAAAGCGCCATATTTACAGGGATATTTGCAGCTGAGCTTCTTGTAAAAAATGCCGAAATAGCACTCTCTTTTAGGCAGATCATGACAAGCGGATAAGGATTTTTCCTGGTTAATACAAAAACCATCGCTGGATAGATGATAAATGCGACAACAAGCATTGCCCCAACAAGAACTAAGATCAGTTTTAGATATCCTGCAAGTACTTCAAATCCAGTTTCATGAATGCTGATAGTAACCATACCAAAGATACCAAATGGAGCTAGTCTAATGATAAATTTAACGATATGAGTCACACCATCGCTTATGTCTTTAAATACTTTTTTGGTCTCGGCTGTGGAGTTTCTAAGTGCGATACCACTACCAACTGCCCAAGTGATAATACCTATATAGTTACCATTGGCTAAAGCATTTATTGGGTTTTCAACCATTTTATAAATGAGATCTTTTAAAACATTGGTAATCCCTTGAGGCGCTGACATATCAGCACTTGCAAGACCTTTTAAAGAAAGCTCCACTGGAAATAAGAAACTAGCAACAACTGCAACAACGGCTGCTAAAAATGTACCAATTAGATAGAGTGTGATGATCTTTTGCATACCTTTTGTATGACCAAAATCTCTTAAAATGATGGATGTTGCCACTAAAACAAAGACAAGAATTGGTGCGATAGCTTTTAAAGCGCCTTTGAATAAATCGCCTAAAACTGAAGCTGAAGCTGCGATAGAATCGGCTGAACTAGCTTTTTCTTTGGCTTCGTTTAGCTGCTTGGCTTCATCTTGACTAAGGTGAGTTTTTATAACTTCATCTACGCTCAAACCACTTTCGTTTTGAATAGTTTGAATTTTAGCTGAGATCTTGTTATAAGGAGTAGCTTCGTAGTGTGTGTAAAAGCCAACTAGGGCACCTAGAATGATACCAACTAAAATTTGAACTATCAAATTTCCATCGGCGTATCTTCTTGCTATGTTTTTAAGCATATTCATTTGACACCTTAATAAATTAGTTTTTTGTTGATTTTAGCTAAACAATTTTTAAATATAAAGAATTTGATAAAGATTAATTAGCTTTTTAAATAGATTTGTTACAATTGCACAAAATTTTAGTTAATAAAAGGATAAAAATGTATCTATTTACTTCTGAAGTTGTAAGTCCAGGTCACCCAGATAAATGCGCTGATATTATCGCTGATAGCATTGTTGATACCATCTTAACGCAAGATCCAAATGGACGCGTCGCAAGCGAAGTTTTTGTAGCTGGAAAAAATATAGTAATAGGCGGAGAGATAAACTCAAAGGTGAAACTCTCTTATAAAGACTACGAAAAGATTGTAAAAGACGCTCTTGCGCATATTGGATATGATGGAAAGAGCAATTTCACAAAAGAGCAGTGCTTGCACCCAGATGATATTGAGGTTAAAGTTTGCATAAATCAACAAAGTCCAGATATAAATCAAGGTGTTGATCAAAGTGATGGCGAGATCGGAGCAGGTGATCAAGGCATCATGTTTGGCTTTGCAAGCTGCGAAGCAAAAGAATTTATGCCAGCAGCTATAACTTACGCAAGAATGCTTTGCGATAAAGTATATAAATTTGCCAAGGCAAATCCTGATAAGCTTGGTGTTGATATAAAAACACAAGTTACGATTGATTACGGTAGCAAAGATAACTTCGAAAACTGCAAACCTCAAAGCATCCACACTATCGTCGTCTCTGCACCTTGCACGGAGAGCATGAAGATAGAAGAGCTTCGCGCATTAATTCAAAATTTAATAGATGAAACTGGCCTTCCAAAAGAGCTATATAATAAAGAAAAAACGATCATCTATATAAACCCAACAGGCAGATATGTAAATCACAGCTCACTTCACGATAGTGGCCTAACAGGCAGAAAACTAATCGTTGATAGCTTTGGCGGATATAGCCCGATAGGTGGCGGTGCTCAGTCAAGCAAGGACTACACAAAAGTTGATCGTAGCGGTCTTTATGCAGCTCGCTGGATAGCTAAAAATATCGTAGCAGCTGGCCTTGCTAAAAAATGTATCGTTCAGATAAGCTACGCTATCGGCGTTGCAAAGCCAACTTCAGTTAGTGTTGATACTATGGGAACTCATGCAAACGGCGTAAATGATGATATGCTTTCAAATTTTGTAAGCGAGCATTTCTCTCTAACACCTCGCTGGATAACAAATAAATTTGGTCTTGATAAGCCAAGCAAAGATACATTTTTATACGCAAAAGTAGCTGCAAAAGGCCAAGTGGGAAATGCAAAATACCCTTGGGAAAAGCTCGATGCGGTCGATACTTTTAAGGCTTTACTAAAAAAATAATCAAAAAAGTGGCTTTATTTTAAAGCCACTTTAAATTTATAAATTTAAAACTCATCCCAAAACGCTTTTTTGGCTTTATGATCTCACTTTTTGAGCCATTTACGCTGTGATAGACCACTTTATTATATTTTGTAGCGAGATGTTTTATGAGCACTCTTTGAAGCAGTGGCTCGCTACTTGGCACAAACCAGCCGTTATTTGTAATAGCCACAACCACATCAAATTCGCCCTTGTAAAGCTCCTCTCTTGTAGCTTCGTAGCAGATGGCGTTTCTGATTTTAACTCCGTCTATCTCATAGTCACTAAAATTTTCAGCCTTTTTAAAGTCGCTAGCTCCGTCGAAAAATAGCTTATTTACCGCATCTTGCATAAATTTTGGCAAAGGAATTTCTTCTCCAAAAGGGACTAAAAATTTCTTATCCATTCGCCTAAGATTACCATCTTGAAACAAAAATGCAGAGTTATAAATTTGCTTATTTTCATAGGCAAGCGCGCCAGCTACGATGGTTATCCTTTTTGAAAGCTCTTTTAGCTCATCAACAAGTAGTGGCTCGTTTGTCATAAACAGTGGAAATGCACTCTCTGGAAGCACGATGAGACGTTTTTGCTCAGCAATGGCGCTATTGATGAGGTCTAAATTTTCATTTGTAAATTTCATACGCAAGCTTTTATTCCAGCGCACTCTTTGAGCGACATTGGTATTTACTAGCTCCACGTCAAATGGCAAAGTTTTTGCCTCGCTACTTTTAAACTGCAAAGCGGCGATGAGGCAGATAAAAGCTAGGCTAAATTTTAAAAATTTATTATTTAGACTTAAAGAGATGGCTGCTAAAAATATAAATATAAGCCCCCTAGTGCTTGGCTCAAAAGCTCCTAAAACAAGGGTGGCTTCAAGGTTAAACCAGTTAAAGCCAAATGGGTGAACGTAGCTTATTAAAAATAGCAAAATGGCTCTTAGTGCCACAAAGCTTGGGAAAGAGGCCATCCAAAACATAAGCCCATAAACAAGGGCTACAAAGAGGATAACAAATGGGATAAGCCAGACAAGCTCGTAGTAGATGAAGCTAAAGCCGATCCAGTAAAACCACAAAATTCCAGTGAAAAATCCAGCTGCGAAAAAGCCAGCCCTGTTTAAATTTATAATGATGTAAATTCCAGCTAGCGTGAGAAAAGGAGAGATGAAATTTAAAATTTGATTTTCAGCCATAGCTAAAAAAATGAAATTAGAGAGCAAAAAAGCACCGACAAAGGCTTTTATTATAATTTTAGTGCTAAAATGTCCGTTTAAAAATCTTACAAATAAGGAAATCCATGCAAAACGCAGAATTTTTAACATCACTACTACCCCTTGTTGTGCTTTTCGCCATATTTTACTTTTTGGTTATCAGACCTCAACAAAAACAACAAAAAGCCCATGCAGCAATGCTTGCAGCTCTTGATAAAGGCGATAAGATAGTAACTAATGGCGGACTTATATGCGAAGTGATTAAAGCCGAAAATGATTTTATCAAAGTTAAACTTAACGATGATGTAATTGTTCGTGTAGCACGTGAGTTTGTAGCTAAAAAGATCGAAGATAAATAATGCGTAACGCAAGAGTTACATATAGGCTGATTATATTAATATTAGCCTTGATTTTTAGTTTTGGCTTTTCGGTGCCATCTTTTTTTCAGACTCAAAGCGGAGCTAAAATTTCGCTGGGACTTGATCTTCAAGGTGGCCTTCATATGCTTCTTGGTGTTGAGACTAACGAAGCCATCCACTCTAAGATCAAATCAATCGCTGGAAGTATAAATTATTATGCTAAAAAAGAAGATGTACTTATTGATAAATTTAAGATAAAAGAAGATAGTGTTGATTTTGCACTACTTGATAGTGACGAGGCTTCAAAGGTTGATAAGGCACTTGCTGAGATAAAAGGGCTTGATATCAAAAAAGATGGACTAAACTATCACATTACTCTAACAGAGCAAGAGAGACTTGATACGATCGAGTATGCGATCTCGCAAGCTGTTGAGACTATTAGAAACAGACTCGATCAGTTTGGTCTAGCTGAGCCAACTGTTGCCAGACAGGGCAAAGATAATATCCTAGTTGAGCTTCCTGGCATAAAGACTGAAGAGGATGAACAAAGAGCAAGAGATCTCATCGCAAAGGCTGCTCACTTGCAGCTTATGGCAGTTGATGATAAAAGACAAGATCAGTCTAATACAATGAGCGAGGCTGAAGCTGAGAGCTACGGCGATGTGATCTTTAAAGATGCTAAAAATGACCGTGTAAAATATGTCGTTAAAAATATCCCAGTGCTTGATGGCTCGATGCTAACTGACGCAAAGGTTGCATTTTCTCAGCAAAATAACCTACCGATCATAAATTTCACTCTAAATTCAGAGGGTGCTAGAATTTTTGGCGATTTTACTGGTGCAAATGTTGGCAAAAGGCTTGCTATTGTGCTTGATGGCAAGGTTTATTCAGCTCCTGTTATAAATGAAAGAATAGGTGGCGGCAGCGGCCAGATTAGTGGTGGCTTTACTCTTGATGAAGCTCACGACGTAGCGATCGCGCTTAGAAGCGGTGCACTTTTAGCCCCTGTTAAGATGCTGGAAAAAAGAAGCGTTGGCCCATCTTTGGGACAAGAGAGTATCAACCAAAGCATGGTAGCTCTTGCTGCCGGATCTATCTTGGTCGTGCTATTTATGCTAGCTTATTATGGAATTTCTGGAATTTTTGCAAATATTGCACTAGTTGCAGACGTCGTTATATTAGTAGCTGTCATGGCGCTTTTTGGAGCGACACTTACTCTTCCTGGTATGGCTGGTATCGTGTTAACGATTGGTATGGCTGTTGATGCAAACGTCATCATAAATGAGCGTATACGTGAGCTTTTACGCGAGGGAGTGGCGATAAGGACAGCTGTGCAAAAGGGCTATGAGCATGCAATGAGCGCGATCATCGACTCAAACTTAACTACTATCATCACAGTTGCAGTACTCTATGCTTATGGTACTGGACCAGTTAAAGGCTTTGCAGTAACAATGGCAATAGGTATAATGGCTTCGATGCTAACAGCTATACTTGGTACTCATGGCATGTTTGATGCTGCTATGGACAAGATAGAAAAAAGCGGAAATACCAGACTTTGGTTTGGTTATAAAAGGAGCTAGGGATGCAAATTTTTACTAAAGCAAAAGTTTATGATTTTATGCGGTTTAGATTTGCTTCATTGGCACTTTCTATATTTTTATTTGTTGGTTCGATCTTTTTGCTTGCAACAAAGGGTTTAAACTATGGCATCGATTTTTCTGGTGGTACGCTTATACAGCTAAAATACGATACCAAAGCGCCACTTGATAAAATTCGCGATGCTTTTGGCACAAATGAAGTTCTTAAAAACGCCTCTGTTACTGAGTTTGGAAGCGAAGATGAAGCTGTTATTAGATTTTCAGGATCAAGCTCAAATTTAACTGGTGACATCGGCACTGAGATAAAACAAATTTTAAAAGATACTGGAAATTTTGAAGTAAGACGTGTTGATATCGTTGGTCCAAAGGTTGGTGACGAGCTTAGGCAAAAGGGTTTGATGGCTCTTGGAATTTCACTAATTGGCGTGCTTCTTTATATCACATTTAGATTTGAATGGCGATTTGCGCTAGCTGCGATCGCAACTGAAATTCACGATATAGTCATAACCGTCGGTGCTATTTCACTATTTGATATCGATGTAAATTTGGACACACTAGCGGCTGTTTTAACAGTTCTTGGCTACTCTCTAAATGATACGATCATCATTTTTGACAGAATCAGAGAGGGTATTAAAGAGAGTAAGAGAACTGACATAGAGGGCGTTATCAACGAGTCGGTCTCAGCCACGCTTTCAAGAACTATTCTAACTTCTGCAACTACTATGATGACGGTTCTTGTGCTATTTTTATTTGGTGGAGATATGATACATGGATTTTCATTTATTCTTATCGTTGGTATCATTATAGGAACGATCAGCTCGATCTACATCTCTTCGCCGTTTCTTATCTGGTTTAAATTTAGCATTGAGCATTTTAGAGCTAGAGAGACTGAGAAGCAAAGGATCAGAAAAGAGCGCGAAAAAGAGCGCGCTATGTTTGAAAAAGGCGTTGTATAAGGAGGGGTAATGAACTGGGGAAAGGTTATCTACATATTTTTTGCGCTGATGAGTCTTACGACTACGGCGGAGTTTTTATATGATAAAAATGAGATTGCCCTTTTTGTGGCAGCTAGTATAAATTTGGTTTCGACGTTGCTTAAGATCGGTGTTAAAAATTTACTTTCAGCTGAGCTTTTTGCAAGCTCGCTGGTTGCTGATTTACACCTTATACCAGCTTTTGTTATTTTGCAAGTCTCTGAAAATATAACACTTAGCTATTCGTTGGCTATTGGCGCAGTCATTGCAAATATATTTTCACTAGCCTTGGTTTTAATAGAATCAAGTAAAGCTCAAGAAGAATTTTAGGAGAAAAAATGGCTGAAAAGAGAAAATATGAGCCTTTAAAGATAGAAAAAAAATGGCAAGAGATTTGGGATAAAAATGAGGAATTTGAACCAAAATACGATCTAAGCTTGCCAAAAAAATATATCCTAAGCATGTTTCCTTATCCAAGCGGACGCATACATATGGGGCATGTAAGAAACTACTCTATCGGCGATGCACTTGCTAGATCATATAGAAAAAGCGGATATAACGTGCTTCATCCTATTGGCTTTGATAGCTTTGGTATGCCAGCTGAAAACGCAGCCATAAAACATAAAATTCACCCTAAAATTTGGACTTACGAAAACATCGACTATATGAAAAAAGAGCTTGCAAGCCTTGGTTTTTCATTTTCTAAAAAGAGAATTTTAGCCACGTCTGACCCACTTTATACAAAGTGGGAGCAAAGCTTTTTTATAAAGATGTTTGAAAAAGGGCTTGTTTATAGAAAAAATGCAATTATAAATTGGTGCGAATACGATCAAACCGTGCTTGCAAATGAGCAGGTGGAGGATGGCAAATGCTGGAGATGTGGTAATGATGTTGTACAAAAAGAGCTTCCAGGATATTACTTTAACATCACAAAATACGCTAGTGAGCTACTTGATGATCTGAAACTTCTTGAAGGCAAATGGCCAAATCAAGTAATTACAATGCAAGAAAACTGGATCGGCAGAAGCTACGGCTTGGAGTTTAAATTTTATCTTGATGAGACTTCAAAAGAGGCTTTAGGTTGTAAATTTGATGGCTTTGAGGTGTTTACTACAAGAGCTGATACGATTTACGGCGTTAGCTACACAGCCCTTGCACCTGAGCATCCTATTGTAAAAGCGTTGCTTGAGAGTAATAAAATTGATGAAAACAAAAAGACAAAGATAAAAGCAATCCTAAATCAAAGCCCAAGAGAGCGTCAAGCGAGCGAAAAAGATGGAGAATTTTTAGGAATTTATGTCGTTCATCCACTTACCAATGAAAAAATCCCAGTTTGGGTTGCAAATTTTATCTTAGCTGACTACGGCAGTGGTGCTATCATGGCTGTTCCTGCGCACGATCAAAGAGACTTCGAGTTTGCAACCAAATTTAATCTACCTATAAAACCAGTCGTAAAGTCACTTGATGGAGAGAGCGACGGCTCTAAGGCATATTCAGAGTATGGAATTTCCATAAATTCTGAGCTGATAAACGGTCTTGCTTCAGAGGAAGCTAAAAGCTTTATAATAGAGAAATTTGAAAAAGATGGTTTAGGCAAAAGGATCACAAACTATAAGCTAAGAGACTGGGGAATTTCTCGCCAAAGATACTGGGGTGCGCCAATACCTGTCGTGCATTGCAAATGCTGCGGCGTAGTGCCAGAAAAAGATGAAAATTTGCCTATTGCGCTGCCTGAAGATGTTGAGATCACAGGCGAGGGCAACCCCCTCGATAAACACCCAACTTGGAAATTTGCAAAGTGTCCAAAATGTGGCAAAGACGCGATCAGAGAGACTGATACGATGGATACATTTGTGGAGAGTAGCTGGTATTTTGCTAGATTTGCAAGCGATGAGAAGACTTGGGAGCAAAAAGCGCTTGATAAAAAGAGCGTGAATTACTGGATGAATGTAGATCAGTATATCGGTGGTATCGAGCATGCGATATTGCACCTTTTATACGCTAGATTTTTCCAAAAGGTCTTAAGAGATCTGGGCTATCTAAGAGATGATGAGCCATTTGAAAATTTGCTAACTCAAGGCATGGTCTTAAAAGATGGTAAAAAGATGAGTAAAAGTAAGGGCAATGTCGTAGATCCTGACGATATCATCAATAAATACGGTGCCGATACGGCAAGGCTTTTTATACTTTTTGCTGCTCCTCCTCAAAAAGAGCTTGAGTGGAACGACAGTGCAGTTGAGGGTGCATTTAGGTTTTTAAATAGACTTTGGGAAAAGGCACAAACTATCAAAAAGATAGACGAACTGCCTCAGATAGACCATGAAAGTCTAAACAAAGATGAGAAATTTGCAAGGCTAAAAATTTATGAAGCACTTAAAAAATCAACCGAGGTTTTTGGCGACACATTTGCTTTTAATACATTGATCGCTGCTTGCATGGAGGCACTAAATGCTATAAATGCTCAGGATAACGAAGATGTAAATGCTGAGGGCTTTTTCATCATCTTAAATTTACTAGAACCTATCGTGCCGCACATTGCAAACGAGCTTAGCGAAGAGCTTTTTGGTAGAAAAAATTTCACAGAGATAGCTGTAAAAGAAGAGGTCTTTGTAAAAGATAGCATCGCTCTTGCAGTTACAGTCAATGGCAAGAAAAGGGCTGAGTTTGAAGTGGCAACAAGCGAGAGCGAGGGTGAAATTTTAAAGCTAGCTAAGCAAAATGTGGCTAAATGGCTTGAAGGAAAAGAAATTTTAAAAGAGATTTATATAAAAGGCAAATTAGTAAATTTTGTCATTAAAGGATAAATTTTGAGATATTTTTTAGCGTTTTTTATTGCGATATTTATCTGCGGGTGTGGTTATAAGCCGGTTTCAAAGATCACACATGATCTAGTAGGTGATAAAATTTACGTTGATGTGATCATCAGTAAAGAAGAGCCAAAAAATAGTGTTTGGATAAAGGATGCTGTAAAAGAGGGCATGGTCGCAAGGCTAAATAAAAATTTATCAAGCAAAGAGAGTGCTGATACTTCGATAATTATTTCGGTAAAAGATTTAAATTACGAAGCAATTATTTATGACGAATTTGGCTACATTACGTCATACAAAGCACATTTAAACTTAAATTATAAGACTAAATTTAAAGATGGTAGCGTGGTTGATATTCCAGCCACTGGCGAGTATGACTTTAGTGTCGCAAGACGTCAAAAAGATGTAAGATTTGCTGATAGCGTTCTTAGTGATACTCAAAAATACGAAGCTATCAAAGAGGCATCAAAAGAGGCCTTTGATGAGTATATCGCAAGTTTAGCGGTAAAAGGATATAGAAATGGCAGCAGTAACCGTTAGTCAAATAGTCAAGGAAGCCTTAAATGAGATCAAAGATCGTCATTTGATGCTAACGCCAGAGAATTACACTGAAGTCTATAATGAAATTTCTAAAAAATATGGCTTTACAACAGAAGAGAGTAAAAAGATAGAAAAATATATCTCAAGGCTTGGTGATGAATATAAAAATCAAGCCCTAAGCCTTCATATAAAGACGGTCGATGAGTTTGTCGCTTTTATGACTGCTAGGCTCTCTAGAGGTGCTCAACAAGGAGCAGGACTTGCGGCTGACGATAAAAAATTACAATCACTAAACGCATTTGCTAGAAGAATTCTACAAGCTATCTCAATGCTTCACAATAAAGATGCAAAAAGCTTAGCAGAGCAAAGTATGCAGCTACTTGCTAGAAGATATGATGAGAAAAATCTTGAAGAAATGTGCCTTAGATGGTTTGACTTTGTTAGCTCTTACGACACTGAATTTTTAGAATTTTTAAAATATTATGGCGTGAGGGACTTTGATGATTTAAAGACAATGAGTTCTGAACTTGAGAAATTTCTTACACAAAAAGATGAAGATGGCGAAGAAGATGTTTTGATTCAGCTTTTAAGCCTTACTCTTGAACCTTCTATTACAAAGGATCTTGATGAAGAGCTTAGCGCGATAAGAAGTACTTTGAAACAAAATCCTAAAACCTTAAATAGCAAAGAATTTCAAGAAAAGGTAAAGGCATTTGTTGATCGCAGAATAGAAGAAGATAGAACGGAGATCATAGAAAAAGTTGGTTCGTTAAATAATGTCTTACAAAATATAAGCGAGAGAATTTCTGATATCGCGGTTAGTTCGCAAAGTAGTTCCGATAAAGTAAAAAGCATTAAAAATGATCTTAAAAATGTAAATTTAAATACAAATAGCATTGATCAAGTAAGAAGCATGCTTATTGAGATCGCTGGTGCTTTGGAGATCGAGAGTAAAGAGCTAGGTATCGAGATGCACAATAGGCAAGCTACTATCTTAGAGCTTCAAAATAGAGTGAACAGCCTTGAAAAAGAGCTTGAAGAAGCTAAGTTGGAGAGTAAAGAGGACTTTTTGACAAAAGTATCTACTAAGCGTGCTTTGATGAATGAGATTCAACGCATTGAAGAGGCATATAAACGCTATGGGACTGATTACTCTATATGCTTTGTTGATATTGATCATTTCAAAAGCATAAACGATACTTATGGGCATGAGGCTGGAGATGTTATTCTTTCAGCAGTGGCTCAAGTGCTTAAGAAAAATGCTAGAAAGGTTGATTTTGTTGGTAGATATGGCGGTGAAGAATTTGTAATCTTACTTCCAAGCACTGGCTTAAAAGATAGTGTTAAATTTGGAGATAAGCTAAGAAGTATGATAGAAAATTTCAAATTTATCTATAAAAATGAGCGTATTAAGGTTACTATCAGCTCTGGTATAGCGACAAGAAGTGCAAATTTAAGCGAGACGATGACGCTTGAAGCTGCTGATAAGATGCTTTATCTCTCAAAAGAAAATGGTAGAAATCAAGTAATGCCAAAGATAATCGAGGAAAAATGAGCCTAGCTAAATTTCTTGATGGCAAACCACTTTATTACAAAGAGATTGATTATGGCAGGATCATTAGAGCGTATGCGACTATAAAAGAGCATATAAAGCCATTTAAGATTATTCACATAATAGGCACAAATGGCAAAGGCAGCACCGGCCGCTTTTTAGCGCAAATTTTAAGCCAAAATGGTGCAAAAGTAGGGCACTACACGAGCCCACATATATTTAAATTTAATGAGCGATTTTGGCTAAATGGTGAGGTTGCTAGCGATGAAATTTTAGAGGCAGCTCATGAGCGTTTGCAAGCTCTTTTAAGCGACGAGTACAAGATAAAAACGAGCTATTTTGAGTATATGACGCTGCTTTCTGCGGTACTTTTTGAGGGTTGCGACTATTTTATCTGCGAGGCTGGCATGGGCGGTGTGCTTGATGCGACAAATGTCTTTGAAAAAGAGTTAAGTATTTTTACGCCCATCGGACTTGATCATACGGCAGTTCTTGGAGATAGTTTGGAAGAAATCTCACGCACGAAATTTGAGGCTATGGGCAAAAGAGCTATTTTAAATGATGAGATGAACGAGATAAGCGTTGCTATCGCAAAAGAGATCGCAAGCAAGAGGAGCTCAATTTTGAGCTTCCCAAGAGAAATTTTAACTGCTGAAAATTTAGACGAGATAGCAGGATATGCTGACAAATATAACTTGCCAGAATTTTTACGCTCAAATTTAACTCTAGCCTACGCTGCTGCTAAAATTTTAGATAACAGCATAGATATCAAAAAGCTTGGTGCCTTATCGCTTCGAGGTAGATGCGAAAAGATCGTTTCAAATTTATACGTTGATGTCGGTCACAACGAGCTTGGCGCAAAGGCTGTGGCTAAGAAATTTAGCTCTAAAGAGTTTAGTAACAAGAAGCTAACTCTAGTTTATAACTCATTTTTAGATAAAGATTTTAAGACGGTTTTGGCAGCTTTAAAGCCAGTCGTTGAGGATGTGCTGCTTTATCACTACCACTGCGAGGGCAGGGAGCTTGGCGGAGAGCTTATAAACAAGGCACTAAACGAGCTTGAAATTTCACATAGAGAGTTTGAGCCAAGCGATATGAACGATATAAAAGAGGCAAAAAACGGCAAAATTTACCTAGCATTTGGCTCGTTTCACCTAGCTGAAGCCTTTTTAAAAGAGTACTATGCAAGCAAAGGTCTATGAGTATCTTTTAACACACGCCCCACAAATTCTCATCTGCGAAGATGACAAAGAGGCGGCACTCTGCGCTGATGCGGCCAGTTTTACTGGCTTTAGCGCATTTAAACTACCTGATTTTAGAGCTAAAAAGGGTGATGATCTAAGAAGCTTTAACGAAGAGCTTTTTGAAATTTCATCCGTTCTTAGCAAATACTATAAATTTGATGGCAAAAAGATCATCATAAGCCCATTTAGCACGCTTTTAAACCCACTTCCAACGCAAAAAAACCTAGAAAGCTCAACAATCAAGCTAAAAGATAATATAAATTTAAACGAATTTGCCGACTTGCTCATACGCTTTGGTTACGAGTGCGTCGATATCGTTGAGAGCGTTGGCGAGTTTAGTATCCGTGGCGAAGTCATTGACATTTACGGCGTAAATATGGACGATCCAGTTAGAATTTTACTCTTTGGCGATGAGGTGGAGAGCATTAGAAACTATAACACCGCCACACAAATTAGCAACAAAGCTGAGTTAAGCGAAGCCGAGATCGTACCATTTATCGCAAATTTGAGCAAAGATGAGTTTGAAAAAGTTAGCCAAAAGATCGAGGATATGCAAAGCGATGCCTTGGTGAGTGATCTAAATTCGCTTGGATTTTGGGCGATAGATAGCTTTAGTGACTATTTAAAAGAATTTGACTCAAAACTTGTTAAAAAAATCGATTTTGAAATTTATGATGTGCCCAAGGAGAAATTTAAGGGCATTGAAATTTTGCCTGAGCCAAAGGTCTATAAAGACCTAGAAGTTACTTTAAATTTTGACTTTTTTGAGCTAAATAAGAGTAAAAGCATAACCGTTCTTTCAAGAAATGAGGGGCTTTTTAAGGGCTATGAGCTTGATGGATTTGCAAATGTCAAACTTGAAATTTCGCCCCTTGTAGTAAATTTAACCTCAAGCGACAAGATCGTAGTATCACTTAATAAATTTGAGAAAAAAAGGCGAGTTAAGCGCTCAAGCCTTGTGGTGGATGAGCTAAAAGTAAATGACTACGTCGTGCATGAAGATTATGGTATAGGCAGATTTTTGGGGCTTGAAAAGATCAAGGTTTTAGGCGCGACGAAGGAATTTGTGGTTATCGCCTACCAAAATGACGATAAGCTTCTTTTGCCAGTTGAACATCTAAATCTGATAGACCGCTACATCGCGCAAAATGGCTCTATGGCGGTGCTTGATCGCTTAGGCAAGGCAAATTTTGCCAAGATAAAAGAGAAGGTTAGAGAAAAACTCTTTGCGATCGCTTCAAAGATAGTCGCGATGGCAGCAAAAAGAGAGCTAATCGCAGGCAAAATTTTACAAAAAGAGGATATCTCTTATCTAAATTTCGTCCAAGATGCTGGTTTTTCATACACGAGCGATCAGCAAAAAGCAGTAAATGATATAAGAGATGAGCTAAAAAGCGGCAAGGTGATGGATAGGCTGCTTAGCGGAGATGTTGGCTTTGGTAAGACCGAAGTCGCGATGAATGCCATATTTACCTGCATAAAATCAGGCTTTAGCGCGTTTTTCTTCGTGCCAACGACACTTCTTAGCTCGCAGCACTACAAGACACTAAGCCAGAGGTTTAGCAAATTTGGCATAAAGGTCTTTAGGCTGGATCGCTTCTCAAGTACAAAAGAAAAGGCGAGCCTGCAAAAAGCGCTAAAAGAAAATGAGCCCATAGTTTGCGTGGGTACGCATGCGCTTCTTGGCGTAAAGGCTGAAAATTTAGGGCTTATAGTGGTTGATGAGGAGCATAAATTTGGCGTTAAGCAAAAAGAGCAGCTAAAAGAAATTTCTCAGCACTCACACATCTTAAGCATGAGCGCCACGCCGATACCAAGAAGCCTAAATATGGCGCTTAGTAAGATAAAAACATATAGCATTTTAGCCACTCCGCCAAGCTCGAGGCTGGATGTGAGAACAAGTGTGAGAGAGTGGGACGAAAAGGTCGTCAAAGAGGCGATCATGCGTGAGTTAAGACGCGGCGGGCAGACTTTTTACATTCACAACCATATCGCAGACATAGAGCAAACGGCAAATGATCTAAGGAAAATTTTGCCAAAGCTTAGGATTTTGATCCTGCATTCAAAGGTAAATGCGAAAGTTACTGAAGATGAGATGATGAAATTTGAGCAGGGTGAGTACGACTTGCTGCTTTGCACCAGTATCGTTGAAAGTGGCATTCATTTGCCAAATGCAAACACCATAATTGTAGAAAATGCCAATAAATTTGGCATGGCTGACCTGCACCAGCTGCGTGGACGAGTTGGCAGAAGCGACAAGCAGGCCTACTGCTACTTTTTGGTGGAAGATAAAAACGCCATTAGCAAAGACGCTCTAAAACGCCTTGTCGCACTTGAAGGCAACTCATTTTTGGGCGCTGGCTCAGTGTTAGCCTATCACGACCTTGAGATAAGAGGTGGTGGTAACATCATCGGCGAGGCACAAAGCGGCCACATTGAGGCTATCGGCTACTCGCTATATCTAAAAATGCTAGAAGATGAGATAAATAAGCTTCTAAATCAAGACTCTGCAAAGCTTGACAAGATCGATCTAAAACTTAGCGTAAGTGCCTTTTTAAATCAAGAATTTATAAGAGAAGATAGGCTAAGGCTTGAAATTTACAGGCGTCTTAGCAAGTGCAAAGAAGTGGGTGAGGTCTATGAGATACAAAGCGAGCTTGAGGATAGATTTGGCAAGATAGATATGTTTACAAAGCAGTTTTTAGACGTTATTATCATCAAAATTTTAGCTCTAAAAGCTGGCATAAAAACGATCTCAAATAGTGAGCAAAACATACTAATAACAAAAAATGACGATGAAAAGATCAGGCTAAAGTCACGTAGCAAGGATGATGACGATGTATTGGCTGAAATTTTGGTCTATCTAAGAAAGGATAAGAAGTGATAGATTGGGGCGTGAAGTATGCAGCGATTTACAGAAGTACAAAAGGTATGTTAAAACCAGTTGATGATATTGATTTTGTAGATATTGACTCACTTTATGGGCTGGAAAAACAAAAAGAAATTTTACTAAAAAATACTCTAAATTTTATAGAAGGCAAGGATGCGAACCACGTGCTTCTTTGGGGCGAGAGAGGATGTGGCAAGTCAAGCCTTGTAAGGGCTGTTTTTACTAAATTTTATAAAGAGGGACTTCGCATCATTGAGATCGGCTGCGAGGATCTAAAATACCTTGGCGATATCATCGATGAGATCAGAAAAAGCGAGTTTAAATTTATCATTTTTTGTGATGATCTAAGCTTTGAAAATGGCAGCAATGAGTATAAATTTCTAAAGCCTATAATGGACGGCTCTATCCAAAAGCCGCCAAAAAACGTACTTTTATACGCTACGTCAAACCGCAGACATCTAATAAGCGAGTTTAAAAGCGAGAATGAAAACTCAGAGCTAATAGACGGCGAAATCCACTACAGCGACGCAGCTCAGGAGAAAATTTCTCTCTCAGATCGCTTTGGTCTTTGGATCAGCTTTTATCAAGGCAACTACGACGAGTACCTAAAAATGGTTGATTTTTACTTTAAAGACTATAAAGGCAATAAAGACGAGCTTCATACGCTTGCTAAAAATTTTGCTACGCTAAGAGCTAGTAGAAGTGGCAGGACAGCAAAGCAGTTTTATCTTACTTTTAAAGAAAATTTAAAATGACTTCAACCGATCTATTTTTAATCTTGTTTAATCACAAAGACAAAAATTTTGATGAGCTAAAATGGCCAGGTGAGGGTACTTTTGAGGTTATTTTGGGTGCTATCCTAGTGCAAAATACCAACTGGAAAAACGTAGAAAAAGCATTAAATAATCTAAAAAATGCTGGCAAAGATAGTTTAGAAGGCATCTGTTCTCTTGAAAACAGCGAGCTTGCCACGCTTATAAAGCCAAGTGGCTTTTATAACACAAAAGCTAAACGGCTAAAGACGCTTTGCCAAGCCATAAGAAATGAATTTGAGGATTTTGAAAATTTCAAAGAAAATGTAAGTCGTGAGTGGCTCATAAGCGTAAAAGGCGTTGGAGCCGAGACTTGTGATGCGATACTGGCATATGCTTGTGGCAAGCCATATATGGTCGTTGATGCTTACGCACTTAGGATAATGGCATATTTTGACTATACTTTTGAGAGCTACGACGAGGCTGCTGAGTGGTTTAGCTCGCTTGATTATGATGAAATTTATAAAATTCTTGATAGCGAGGAATTTGATGAGGTTGAAATTTTAAAACTCTATCACGCTCTTATTTTGGAGTTTTGTAAAGAGAATTTCAAAGGTAAAATTTTAAGCCAAAATGGCCAAAAAATATTAAGCAGCATTAAAAATTAAACTACTAATATGTAACAAATCTTTATAAATTTGCCAAAGATTGGGGCTTTTTATAATCTATTTTAAAATTCTGTGCTAAATTTACACAAAATTTATCTTATTTAATTTAGGAGGAGTGATGATTTACGATAACATCGTTAAAACGATTGGTAATACACCTATTGTAAAGATAAAAACAGGTGCTGATGAAGCCGAAATTTACGTAAAATTAGAGTTTTTTAATCCAGGTGGCTCTGTAAAAGATAGGATCGCGTTTAATATGATAACCAAAATGCTAGCTGACGGTACGCTAAAACATGGCGATACGATCGTTGAGCCAACGAGCGGAAATACTGGCATTGGTGTAGCGATGTGCGGTGCTGCACTTGGTTTTAAAGTGATACTTTGCATGCCAGAGAGCATGAGTATCGAAAGACGCAAGATCGTTGCTGCTTATGGCGCACAGCTTGAGCTTACTCCTGCGTCTGGTGGCATGAAAGCAGCGATCGCAAGAGCTACAGAGCTAGCAACTCAGCCAAATCACGTAATGCTAAGCCAGTTTGAAAACAAGTATAACCCACAAGCTCACGAACTAACAACAGCAGCTGAAATTGTGGCTGATTTTAGTAAGCTTGATGCATTTGTAGCTGGCGTTGGCACAGGTGGCACAATAAGTGGCGTAGCAAAAATTTTAAAAGAAAAAGGATATGATACTAAGATCATCGCAGTAGAGCCTGAAGCATCGCCGGTTTTAAGTGGTGGCAACCCAGGACCACATAAAATTCAAGGCATTGGAGCAGGATTTTTACCAAATACTATGAATATGAGCTTAGTTAGCGAGGTAGAAAAAGTAAGCAACGATGACGCACTAAACGCAGCTAGAGCAATTGCAAAAAGTGATGGACTCATGATAGGTATAAGTGGTGGTGCTGCTTACGTGGCTGCAAAAAGAGTAGCTAAAAGACTTGGCGCTGGCAAAAAAGTACTTTTCATAGCTCCAGATAATGGCGAAAGATACTTAAGCACAGAGCTTTACGGAGCATAAAAATATGTGGGAGAGTCTAAAGGAGCTAGTTCAAACTGTTCGTGAAAAAGACCCATCGGTACATAAGTGTTGCTTTTTGGCAATACTTATAAACACTCCTGGTATTCATGCGGTTTTATTTCATAAAATATCTCATTTTTTATATAAAAAAGAGCATTTTTTTCTAGCTAGGCTCATCTCGCAAATTGCAAGATTTTTAACGGGCATCGAGATCCACCCAAGCGCAAAGATCGGTAGGAGATTTTTCATAGATCATGGTATGGGTGTGGTTATCGGTGAGACAGCTGAGATAGGCGATGATGTAATGATGTATCATCAAGTAACACTTGGAGGCACTGGAAAAGAGTGTGGCAAAAGACATCCGACTGTAAAAAATGGTGTGACTATCGCAGCTGGCTCAAAGATACTAGGTGCCATAACGATCGGTGAAAATGCTAAGATCGGTGCAAACTCAGTCGTGTTAAAAAATGTCCCAGCAAACGCAACAGTCGTTGGTATACCAGCAAGAATAGTTCGGGTAAATGGGACAAAATTTGAACCAGAGTTTATTATCTAATCTCAAAGATTAGATAAATTTATTCTTACTTTTTATGCTTTAAAATTTGAGCATAAATTTCGTCTTTTAGTTTTAACTTCTCTTTCTTTAAATTATCAATTTCAGATGGTTTTGCTAGGTTGTCGTCTATTTTTTTATTTAGCTCATCATGTTTTTTGCAAAGAGTAGCAAAACGAGCATCGGTTTTCTTTAGCTCATTTATAAGGTCTGTATATTCATGTAACATATTGGCTCCTATAAAAATTTGAGAAATTTTATCAAGACTTTGTAAATGCTTGGATATAAAAAAGGTGCCAAGACATTACTTAAATTTTTAAAAAGAGTAAGTAGAAAAATTTATTTTATACGTATTTGAATTCTTCAGGTTTGTGTTTGCTTTTTACAACACGCTTGGTTAGACGTATTCCATCAACGGTGCCGATGACTAAAAGCTTTGATCCTGTTCCTACTAATGTGTCACCATTTGGCATTGGTACAAAATTATTATTTATATCTCTAATGCCCACTATATCTGCATTTGTTATGTTTCGTAGATGAGTCTCTTTTAATCTTTTGAATCTTATCCAAGAGTAATCAGGCACAAGAATTTCTTCTATATCGATAGGTGAATTTTTTGTATACAAAAACTGTTCTAATAAATTTTCCATGTCCGGCCTTACGCTCATGGCACTTAACCGCTGCGCGACTAAGCGAGATGGACTTACCACATTGTCAGCGCCTAATTTTTTTAATCTTTGCGTATCGTCTTCTGTCTCTGCATTTGTGATGATATGATAAGGCTTTCTGCGGCCTATCTCTTTTTCATAAAGTCTTACAGATGCTATAAGGGCGATGTTATCAGCAATATTTGAGCTAAGAGTTATAAGACCTTTTGCGCTTGATAGATGTGTTTTTAAAAAGGCAATTTGCGTGTGTGGCTGAGCTTTTATGAAATATGGGTATTTATAAATTTGAGCTAGCTCTGCGATATCTTCTCTATCATCAACCACTACAAAAGGTATATGATTTTCGCGAAATTGAGCACTAAGTTCGATTGTGTATAGATTGTGATAACAAATAACGAAGTGATTTTTTAGTCTTGCGATCCTATAAAGCATGCGTCGTTCCTTTAAAATGCTAATTAATGTGCCTCTTTTTAAAACCTCAACCACAATACCGATCGATAGTGTAAATATGATAAAACCAATAAGTATAAACGTGATAGTAAAAATTCTGCCCTTTGGAGTTATTGGAGCAACTTCGGTAAAACCAACTGTTGTAAAAGTCATGCCAGCTTGGTAAAAGGCATCTATTAGCGAGAAATTATCTATTAAGACATAACCTAATGTTCCAAAAAGTAACAGTAATACGACTGAAATTAGTGGAAATCTAAAAGGTTTTAATTGTTCGTAAAGCTCAGTATCTAGGCTTATTTCTGGTTTTGTAGAGTTTGACCAGTTGAGGAATTTTAAAAGTCTTGAGAGAAAAGACATAAATTCCTCTTCATTTTATATTCTTAGTTTGATTGTTTTTTCATCGTTCTTAGAGTAGAAGCAGCAACTTTTATCTTTCTTGTAGTACCATCTTCTAGTGTAACGCGAATCGTTCTAAGATTTGGCAAGAATCTTCTTTTAGTTTTGTTGTTAGCGTGGCTCACATTGTTGCCTATCATCGGTCCTTTGCCTGTTATCGCACATCTTTTTGACATTTTTTTTCCTTATAAACAAAAATTTCTGCTGATTTTATCTAAAACAAACAAAAGTAATGCTTAAATAGATTCTTTTTTAAAAGAATTGATTTTTATTAATAATCTAGATAAAATAACACCTTTGCCTATAATTATAAATAGCAAAAATATTTAGAAATCTTGAGTGATACAAAATGCTTAGTAAAGAGTTGATCGAAAAAAATGTTGATTTTGTTTTACAGATGCCAACTCTTTTTGAAAAGATCGAGCACTTTTTGTTAGCTGGTAATGTAACTGAGGCAGTTGCTACTTTACAAAATATAGCATCTTTTAAAACTTATTTTAGCTCCATTTTTAAGCGTGCAAAATTTGATATTCCTTATGATGGCGACGATTTGGTAGTAATAGCAAATATGCTTGGCATTGATACCTTTAGGGCGATAGTGCTTTCTTATTTTATATTTTTAAAATCCCCAAAAATTTATAAGGTATTTAATTTTAAAATCGTCGATTTGATCGAGCTTAATGCTAAAATTTTATCAGATTGGCTAAAGATATTAAATTCTTTTAAAGAAAAACACTATAACTATTTATCGCTTGCTCCGTATTCTATTGCCTGTATTATAGTGTGTGAGAATTTATTTTCGAAATTTCCATCTTATATGTCAGATGTTATTTCGTATTCTGACGTAAGCTATAATAAAATTTTGCAAAAAAAATATGGCTTTAGTCTTTGGGATATTTTTTTAAAAGCAATGAATATGAGTAAGCAATCATTAAGCAAGATTGATAAAGAGATGCTTTGTTTTTTTGAAATTTTACTCTCTTATGAGTCCAGCAGGCCTGAATTTTATGATTTTGGAGTTGATAAAATTTTAGATATCAATGTTTATCCAGAGATGCAAACCATTATATTTATTAAAAAAGCTCTACAAAAATGAAATTAACTTTTAATGGTTCAATGGCTATTATAAGGCCCTTTGGTTTTTTGGAAGCAGAGAATGTTCCATTAAAATTAAGTGAAAAATATATAAACCAAATTTCATCGCGCGATATCAGCGCTATACTGCTCTCACTAAAAAATGTTACATTTTTTAGTCCTATTTGGCTTGGTAGAATAATTGAAAATTTAAGCGAAGAAGCACAAAAGCTTGGCGTGGTATTTGCGATTTGCGATTACAATGAAATTTTTTATGAATTGATGATGAAAACAGTTAAGAATATTTTAAATATTTCAATGTTTGAAAGTGAAAATATCGCAAGCTTGTTTTTAAATAAATTTCTAAACAATGCAAATGACAAAGTTTTCATTTATAACTCAACTGAGCAGTATAAGCACTATTTGGCTAATTATCTCAAAAATCGCTCATTTGATGTGGTTGAGGCTAGAGATGCGACCGAATTTAATAAAAAAAAGAATTTATATGGTTATGCAGTGTCACAGCTAAATCATGTGAGATTAAGACAAAATCAGATAGATACTTTTATAAAAGATGGTGTCGTTGTTTATGCCATAAAAAGTTTTATGGACTCAGATTTTATCGAAGATTTTGATATGTCAGCTCATGACATTATGCTAAAAATCGGATATAAATTTTTTATTTTATGGGTAAATATTTCTGGTGCTTTAAATATAAGGGGTGCAAAATTTCTAATCAAACTTGCTAGCATTAGCAAAAGATCAGGTGCATTTATTTCGCTTTGTGGCATAAACGAATCAAATTTATCTATCGAATTAGTAACATACCTTAAAGATGCAAATATATTTATCTATAAAAATTTAAATGACTTTTACAAAGACGACACTATTTTTTATCTTAAAAAAAGAGAGTTTGATGCAGAGCCAGTAGATATTAATAAGAGCGTTGCTCAAATTTCATCTTATGTGACGCAAATTGCGAGCAAAATTATCTCACAATTAGCAGAAGAAGAAATTTTGTGTGTTGATACCAAAGTTAGTGCGCTTGACATAGAGGATGAGTGCGATTATTTGCGTATTTGTGTTCAGTGTTATGGTGATATTTACGCAAGAGTGCTATTTGGAGTAAAAAAAGATAAATTAGACAAAATTTGCTCTATTTTTATGCCTGAAGGCGATGATTCAAATGATTATTTAAGTGGATATTCTCAAATTTTTAGTATCATTACAGATAAATTTTTGACTCATCTTTGGCAAAAAGGCATAAAAGCAAAAGTTAGCTTGCCTAAAATTTTATCTGATGATGTTTTTTTTGATCACAATAGTGTAGGCATCATGAATAGACTAGATGTAAAAGATGATGAAATAGGCTTTGTATTTGTAACCAAGTAAGGAGAAGAAATGTATGTTGCACCTAGTATTTTATCGGCTGATTTTGGAAATTTGGCAGCTGAGATAAGAGCCATTTGCGAGGCTGGGTGCGATCTGGTGCATGTTGATGTTATGGATGGGCATTTTGTGCCAAATTTAACCATCGGACCAGTCGTTGTAAATGCCGTTGCAAAAGCAGCCACAAGGCCACTTGATATACATTTGATGGTTGAGAATAACTCATTTTTTGCTGGTCTTTTTTTGCCGCTAAAACCAAAATTTCTAACCTTTCACATTGAAGAAGAGAAGCACCCATTAAGGCTCATCGATCACATCAGGAAAAATGACGTTAGCCCTGGCATCGTGCTAAATCCACACACGCCAGTTAGCGTGATCGAGCATATCATAGATGAAGTCGATATGGTGCTTTTGATGAGTGTAAATCCTGGCTTTGGCGGTCAAAAATTTATGCCAGTCGTGCTTGAGAAAACAAGGGCGCTAAGAGAGCTGATAGAACGAAAAAACGCTAAGTGTCTTATTGAAGTAGATGGCGGCGTAAACGGACTAAATGCACCTGATCTTGAAGAGGCCGGAGCTGACATCTTGGTAGCTGGCAACTACATCTTCTCATCAAATTCTTACGAACAAGCCATTCGCGCCATAAAGCTTGAGTTTTGAAACCAAAAAAACAGCGTTTAGAAAATAGCATAGAAATTTTAGCTAGGCAAAATTTAGGCTATCATGAGTTTATTTTAAGATTTAGCGATATTGAAGAAATTGCATCACTTATTGACGTGCGCGACCTTGATATGTGGCGAACTCTTGGGCTTGACATCACTAGAAATGAAGAGAATGAGATTGAGCTTGGTACGAGATTTAGAGATATTGGTGATCAGGAATTTTGCGTGGTTGATATCGAAACGACTGGTGGTACGACGAGCGGACAGATCATTGAAATCGGCTCAATCAAAATGAAAAATGGCGTTGAGATAGGGCGTTTTGAAAGCTTTGTGGCAGCTAATGTAGTGCCTGAAAATATCACCGAGCTAACCGGCATAAAGGCGAGCGATCTAGTTGGTGCGCCAAATTTACTAAATGTGCTTGAGCGGTTTAAAATTTTTCTAGGAACTAGCGTCTTTATCGCGCACAACGTAAATTTTGACTATGGCTTTATCTCTCACAGCTTAAATGAGATCGGCCTTGGCATGTTGCTAAACAGAAAGCTTTGTACCATCGATCTTAGTCGCCGCACTATCGCTTCGCAAAAATATGGCCTTGGTTCACTAAAAGAGCTTCTTGGTATAAACAATACCCACCACAGAGCGCTAAACGACGCAATAGCTGCAGCTGAAATTTTTAAAGTTTGTCTCACGCGCCTACCTTTTAGTATCCAAACCACAGAGGATCTCATAAGCTTTAGCAAAACAGCTCCAAGCGTGAAGCTAAAACCTGAACCAGTTTTGTGTGCAAATTAGCGATAAAAAATTATCCACAATCCTACATTAATTTTTATGCGATCTTTTTTTTAAAGGATTGTGGGGAGTTTGCTAAATTTTACAAAAAATGAGGCAAATGAGCCAGAAAAATCCTATTTCAAATTTTATCTCAGCTGACGATGAGATGCTTACTTTTTTGTTAAATTTTAGCAATAAGTGGTGCGTGAGTAACGATGGAGCGGAGTTTATAGAACAAAATTTGACCTTTATTGGCTCAAAGCCAGTTTTACAAAATTTAAAAGATTACAAAATGGCTGAATATAAAAATTTTGCAGACATTAAAAAATTCCTCAGCTCAAATCCAAGCATCAAAAGTAAAATTTTAAGTGGCGATATAAACTACATCGGCGACAACTTAACAAATATAGAGATTAAATTTGAGCCTGAGGATTTTTACGATTTTTTAAAATTTATAGTTGAAAATATCCCAGAGCATCACTATTTTTGTAGTCCCAAGGAGGGCTGGATATTGTTTATTGCGATGGAGGGATGTGTGGAATTTGGTGTTTTGCACTAATGAATTTATTAAATTTGTTTTTAAGCAGTTGTCTAAATTTGTCCACAAAGGCAAAACGCAAAAGCAAATTCTTTCCGTAAAGATTCTTAAAATTAACAAAAAGTTAGGATCGCATGTCAACACCTCTTATTGCTAGCAAAATTTAATCAATTTTTTTATATAATCCCTATTTTTCACAAAGGCAAAAAGATGAATAGAAAATCTTGGAGTTCAAGGCTCACATACATTTTAGCTGTTGCAGGAGCTACGGTCGGCTTTGGTGCGACGTGGCGTTTTCCGTATCTAGTCGGGCAAAACGGCGGCGGCGCCTATGTTTTAATATTTTGCATAGCAATGATTGTTATAGGGATTCCTATGATTTTAGTTGAAAACGCGATCGGTAGACGTCTAAAATGCAACGCTGTGGATGCTTTTGGTGGATCAATAAATGGCAAAAAGATTAGCAAAAAGTGGCAGATCGTTGGCTGGATGGGGCTTGTTGGCGCATTTGGCATTATGGCTTACTACATGGTTATTGGCGGCTGGGTGCTAAACTATATCGCGCAAATTTCATTTGGTTTGCTTGATCTCTCGCATGTGGTTAGTTTTGAGGAGACAAGTGCATTTTATGAGCAAAATATCGTAAGCAATCCACTTGCTATAAGCTTTGCGACGCTTGTTTTTGTGCTGGTTAATTACGCTATTTTGGTGCAGGGTGCGGTCGGCGGTATCGAGCGATCAGCGAAATTTTTAATGCCACTACTTTTTATTTTAATGCTTATTATGATTGCTAAAAATATCACGCTAGATGGTGCAATAGAGGGCGTAAAATTTTACTTAACACCTAACTTTTCAAAGATAAACTTAAAGCTTTTCGTTGATGTTTTGGGGCAGGTCTTTTTTGCTCTTTCGCTTGGATTTGGTGTGATGATCACTCTTTCTAGCTTTGTGAAAAAGGACGAAGGGCTGGTTAAAATTTCTATCATTACAGGCATTTTAAATACGGTAATCGCTGTGCTTGCAGGCTTTATGATATTCCCTTCTCTTTTTAGCTATGGTGTATCGCCAGATAGTGGCCCAAGTTTGGTATTTAAATCACTACCAATTGTTTTTTCTCACATGCCATTTGGTGGTTTTTTTGCGGTTGCGTTTTTTACACTATTAATGATCGCTGCACTTACGACATCACTACCAATATATGAAGTAATAATCACAACACTTCAAGAAAAATTTAAGATAAAACGCAAGAAAGCAATATTTTTAGTTCTTGGAGGCATATTTATTTTAGGAAATTTACCTTCGCTGATGGCCACAAATATACTAAGCCATGTAAGCATTTTTGGTAAGAATATTTTTGATGCATATGATTCAATAAGTGCAACGATATTTTTTGTATTTACCTCATTTGGTTGTGCTATATTTGTAGGTTGGGTGCTAAAAGATGATGCAAAAAAAGAGATTTTGCAAGGTAGTGAAAAACATGCAAAATTAATAAATGTCTGGTTTTGGTATATAAAATTTGTCGTGCCGTTTATCATTTTGGTGCTTTTTATCAGCTCGTTTTACGATAATTTTTTAAAATAGGGCGTAAAAATATGTTTTATTTTTTACTCGGTATTTACTTTTTTTACGTCGCCGCAAAGGCTATTTTGGCGATTTTGCAGATAAATTTTATACGCGCGGAGGCTAAAAAGCCGGCCGTCGTGCTAGAGCAGGGCCAATACGAATCAGCCGCCGTAGCCGCGATAAGCAATCAAAAATTTGAGCTAATTAGCCTTCTCTATCACGCTGCGATATTTATGATGTGGGCGTGCTGGGGACTTGGCGCGATATCGGGGCATGCTTATAAAACGGGAGATATAGGCGATAACGTCTTTATGGTTATGGTATTTTTGCTCGTTTCGTCGCTGCTGGAGCTGCCGTTAAATATCTATGAAACCTTCGTCAAAGATAAAAAGCTCGGCTTTTCAAACGTAACGCCCAAAATTTTCGTACTCGATCTACTTAAAACGCTCGCGCTCACGCTGGTGTTTGGCACTCTGTTTGTGTGGCTGGTGCTTCTTTGCATTAGATTTTTGGGCGATTTTTGGTGGTTTTGGGCGTTTTTGATGAGCTTCGCGGTCGCGCTCGTTATAAATCTCATTTACCCGACGCTTATCGCGCCTATCTTTAACAAAATGCAGCCGCTAGAGGACGGTGAGCTAAAAAGCCGTATAGAATGGCTTTTGGCGCAGTGCGGCTTTAAAAGTAGTGGCGTTTTTACGATAGACGCCAGCAAGCGCGACAACCGTCTAAACGCCTATTTTGGCGGCCTTGGCGCGACTAAACGCGTGGTGCTTTTCGACACGCTCGTTAAGAAACTAAGTTTAGAGGAGATAATCGCCGTTTTGGGGCATGAGCTTGGGCACTTTAAGCACAAAGATATCCTAAAAATGATCGCCCTAAGCGCGGTTATGCTTTTTGCGATGTTTTTTATATTCGGTAACATCCCTGACGAGGCGTATCAGGCGCTGGGGCTTCATAGCGGAGGCGGCGGAGTGATCGTGTTTTTGCTACTTTTTTCGCCGATTTTCGGATTTTTATTTTCGCCTATTAGCTCGTATTTTAGCCGCGCGAACGAATTTGGCGCCGATAAATTCGCTGGCGAAATCTCAAACAAGGCCGACATGATAAGCGCGCTAAAAAAGCTAGGCTCCGAGAACAAGGCCTTCCCGAAGGCTCATCCGCTCTACGCGTTTGTATATCACTCGCACCCAAGCCTTTTTGAGCGTATAAACGAGCTGGAAAATGAAAATTGAAGAAGCTCTTAAAGAGGCTAGTTTAAGGCTAAGCTCGCTTTGCCAAAATCCAAGCAGAGTGGCTAAAATCTTGATTATGAACTATCTTGATGTGAGCATTGAATGGATATTTTTAAATCAAAAAAATGAATTTGACGAGAGCGGCTATTTTGCTCTAGTTAAAAGGTATGAAAACTACGAGCCTCTTGAATATATAACTGGTAAAGCTAGCTTTTATGGGCTTGATTTTTACGTGGAAAGTGGAGTACTTATCCCAAGACCTGAAACAGAAATTTTAGTGGATAAAGTAATAGAAATTTCACGCGAATATAATGAACCAAAGATCGCAGAAATAGGCACAGGAAGTGGAATTATTAGTATCATGCTAGCTCTAAAAACAAAGGCAAATATTGTAGCGACAGACATCAACGAAAAAGCTTTGATGCTTGCTAAAAAAAATGCAGATAAATTTGATGTAGGTGGGAGGATCAAATTTTTAAACTGCTCTTATGTGGATGAAATTTTAGAAGATATTGATATTTTGGTTTCAAATCCGCCATATATTGCAAGAGGCTATAAACTTAGTGAATTTGTACTAAATGAGCCAGAAAGTGCGCTCTTTGGAGGTGAAGTAGGAGATGAAATCTTAAAAGATATTATTCTCATAGCCAAAGATCGTAATATCAAAAATGTTGCTTGTGAGATGGGGTACGATCAAAAAGCAAGTATGCAAAAATTCTTAGAGGCCAATGGTTTTGAGTATAGTTTTTACAAAGATTTAGCTGGCTTTGATAGAGGCTTTTGCGCGAAGTTAAAAATATAAAGGAGAGAGTTTGAGAGGAATTTATTTTTTGCTTTTGGCAGTACTTATAGGAGCTGAGCTAACGCTTGGTATTTTAGTGGCACCAGTCATATTTTTCCCGCAAAGCATCATAGGAGATGGCATACTTACGCATTTTATGAGCGGTCAAATGATGACAAAGATATTTTTGAAATTTAATTATATTTTGCTTTTTGTAAGCATATTTGTAATGATTGGTGAGCTATTTGATCTTAGAAAAAAGCTTATTTTTTCACTAAAATTTAGCATGTTAATGCTTGCTTTTTTAAATTTAGCCTTAGCTTTGAGCTTTGTATTTTTCTTTACGCCTTTTATAGTTTACGCTCAAAATTTGGGGGTCGATGCGACACAGACGGCTGAATTTGCCAAAATGCATAGTGCGAGTGAATATGTGATGAAAATCATGCTTGTTTTGCAAATCATTTTATTTTTTGTGAAATTTAAGATTAGTCAAAATGAACGCAAAGCCTGATATTCAAGTCTTAACAAATTTTCTAGCCGAATACACGAGTGCGATGGTGAGCGCGGGCACCTACACTGCGCGCGTAGAAAAGTGCGTAGACCGCATAGCTAAACACTACGGCTACGACATTAGCGTGACGATTTTTGTGAAGTATTTTACGATTAGCGTCATGGACTCGGCCGACAACTCCCTGCGCCGAACTTACGTGAAAAAGATCCCGTTTGGTCATGTGAGTTTTAACCGCATTTCCGAGCTTTCGTCGCTTAGTTGGCGGATCTTGGATGAAAATTTGAGCTTAGAGGAGGCCAAAGAGCAGTTTGAGGGCGTCATGCGCATTGGTGCGCATAAATTTATAAGCTCGCTTATTTTAATAAGTCTTGCAAATGCGGCGTTTTGCAGGCTTTTTGGCGGCGATATTGGCTCGGTAGCTTGCGTATTTTTTGCGACGCTCGTGGGATATAGCCTTAGATTTGCGCTTGCTAAAATGGGCATAAATTTAAAAATCCAGTACGTCCTAGTCTCGTTTGTCGTCTCTTTTATCGCCTATCTTGGTGTGTTTTACGGCTTTACGCACACTAGCGACGTCGCGATCGGCTCGTCGATACTCTTTTTGATGCCGGGCGTTTTTCTCATAAACTCGGTCTTTGATATCCTAAACGACAACACGCTTGTAGGCATCAGCAGGGCCGTGAGCACGGGCATCTTGATACTTTGCATAGCAGTGGGCGTCTATATCACGCTCTCGCTTAGCAATGCGGAGATTTTACATGTTTGAGCTTTTGACCGCGACTCTTATAGACGGCTCTTTTGCGGCGGTGGCGGGGCTTGGCTTTGCCTACGCTAGCTCTCCGCCAAAAAGGACTCTCGCCTTTTGCGCGCTGCTTGCGGCGTTTGCGCACGCTAGCCGCTTTTGGATCATGCAGATGGGATTTTTTAACATTAGCGTCGCCACCCTCATCGTCTCTTTTTTAAGCGGAATTTTAGGTATGCTCTTTGCCAAACGGCTCAAAGTGCCGGCTGAAATCATCGCGTTTCCCGCGCTTTTGCCTATGGTGCCGGGAGTCTACGCGTACAAGGGCATTTTGGCGCTATTTTCGTTTCTAAACGAGCCTGATATCGCTAAGAAAAACGAATATCTAATTATATTTTTCGATAACGCGATCACAACCACGACGGTCTCGCTAGCTCTAGGCGTCGGCGTTTCGGTGGTGCTTATTTTATTTTACGATCAGTCCTTGATGATTACCCGCGGCGCCAAGTGCGATCTGGCGACGAGAAAGATGCGCGAGTGAATTTGCCTTTTGCTATAGAAATAGAAATTTTGTATGGCTTTTTGATAGTTTTTATTATTTTTACTAGATATTTTTTCAATTTTGCCGATCTAGCTTAAAACAAAATTTCAAAAGGATTTATGATGTTAAGCGGTATCGGTGGATTTTCGAGTGTCGCTAAAAATTTTCAACTAAATGAAAAACATAGCATAAAGAGTCAAATCATATATAAAAATGAAATCTCGCAGCCGGATACGGTCGAGCACAAATTTAACGAAGTTTTAGGTTATAAAGTAGGTGCGGACGGATATTTTACGTCCGAATTTAACGAAGCCGCAGGTATCCCAAAGGACTACAAAATCCACTCAGATACCTTAAAATCGCTCGTAAACGTAAATACTAATTCAGGAATTTTAAAAGCCGATTTTAAAAACATAGATATAGCCAAAACAGTCGGCAATGCATATAAAATTTTATCCCAAGTAGTAGGCGAGGACGTTTTAAATTCCAAAGAAAGTTTTAACAAAGAAGACCTCGCCAAATTTCCTCAAGGATACGAATACGACAATAAAACGCTCAAGGTATTAAAGCTTCATAGCAAAATATCAGACTATATGGGAGCCGATAGTAGCTTTCAAAGAAATGAACGGACTAGCATAACGACTACTTTTTATAATAGCTCCACGATCGGTTACTACTCAGAGCATAAGAGCTTAAAACCATCTACCGATATATTAAACAGCAACAGCGGCGGCAAAGAAGATATAAACAGCGGGATGTATTTTGATACTACAAAAGACAAATATACGGGTAAAGACGGCAATATAACCAAAGGCGGGCTTTTGATCGGTATTTTAAATAAAAATAGTCACGCCATAGAAGGTGAAACCACCTATCACGGCAAGATTAACGGGCTGGATAAAAACATATCCTCACAAGAGTACCAAGCAAAAATTAGAGCCTTTACCGACTTGCATGGACATAAATACGATAAATACTCGCAATCTTTAGTGGATTCATTGCCTCAAGATTTAAAAGATTTCGTAGATTTTGCAAGGAGTTTAAAATTTGTCGGCGAGATAAATATCAGCGACGACGGCAAAGAATCAAAAAGCCTCTTTGAAATAATGCAAGAGGATATGAAAGAGGCGCAAAAACGCCTAGAAAAGCTAATCGAGCAAGAAAAGCGAACACAAAAGATGCTGGATAAAAACAGAAAATACGACAAAGAGCTAGAGCAAAATACTAGAAAAAATTTAGAAGAACTTGAGGCGATGATGAAATTTAACGCTAAGAGCGTGGATATAAAGGCTTGAAAGGATTAATATGATAAACGGCGTAAACGGATTTGGCGCAAACGTAAATTATGATTTTAGCGGCACTCGCGGGCAAAATTTAAAGACGCATGAGGAAAAAGAGACGGATATAATGGGTCTTTTAAGAAAAATCGGTAAAATGGGGCTTGATCTAAAAGCATAAGGAGCTACCGTGAAAATACGAATCTACTACGAAGATACCGATGCTGGCGGCATAGTCTATCACGCAAACTACATAAAATTTTGCGAGCGAGCTAGAAGTGAAGCATTTTTTCAGGCTGGGCTAAATTTTACAAAAGAGGGCGGATATTTTGTAGTTTCGTCGCTGGAGGCTAAATTTATAGCTTCTGCTGTGCTTGGCGATGAAGTATTTGTTAGAACCAAAATCTTAGAGCTTAAAAAAGCTAGTCTTGTTTTGGAGCAAGAAATTTATAAATTTGATGACAAAAATGCCGAAAAGCTACTTTTTAGAGCAACAATTACGTTAGCCTTTATGAAAGAAGAGAAGCTTGCTAAGATAAATGACGAGATAAAGAAATTTTTGGAGAATTCTAAATTTTAAATCGTGACTAAGTTTAGAAATTTAACTTTAGCCACTTTGTGCTTTTACATTGAGCTGTTTTGATCGAGCAAAATTTCTTGATTTGCTTCGTCAAAGTGGTCGCCTTTTGCGTTATAAATTTTAACTCCATATAAAACTTGAGAGTTTTCAACTCTTTCGGTAAAAATTCTATCAGCACTTTTATCTATAAAATTTGTATATATATACTCGGCACCAAAAGCACTTGAATAGCCGATTTGCGAATATCTAAAATCTACATCAAAAAGATCACCAAGCCCCAAAAATAAGTCGTTAACAGGATTTAGTGAGTTTGCGATGAAAAGGTTTTGTCTATCTCTTTGTGCGATGGCATTAAAGATATTTGGTAAAAAATTTATCTGTGTGCTTAAAAGTGCGTATGGTTTTATCTCAAAGCCTCTCATCTGCGTTGCTACAAGAGAAGCTTTGACGATTGGGATGTTTAAAAATATACTTGCATTATCAAACTTGGATTTTTTACTTAAAGTGTCGTTTAAATTTATATCTTTGCCTACGATAGAGGCTTCATGATAATCGCTACTTTGCATGCGGACATATTCATTTAGCTTTTGCCCTAATGAACTACCATCATCAAATGCAACTATTTTTTCGTTCGAGTAAGCTAACAAAGCTGAAATTTGCTCTTTATAATCAATGCCACCAAAGATCAAATTTGGCTTTGGATTTATGATAAAAGAGCTATGAACACTTGGAATGTAGATAAGCTCATTTGATAGAACTAGTGAATTTATAATGTTTGCACCATTTGATGTAAGGGCTGCGATAAAATAATTAAAGCCTTGGGCTCTAGCCGTTTGCATAGCATTTGTAAGACTTTGTGGGCTTTCATCGTTGCTATTTATAAATTTGATTTCAATATCTGCGTCTTGCTTTAAGACATAGCTCAAGACCGCATTTGATACAACATTTGCATAAGATTTTATAATCTTTTGTGGAATGATTACAGCGATTTTGCCGCTTTTATTAACTTTTAAAATAGCTTCACCACCAAGAGAGATATAAAGCTCTAAAAGAGCGTTATCGTCTATTTTTGTTGGCTCAAATCTCGCCATAAAACTAGCCAGTAAATCAGCCTTGATAAGCTCATTTAAGCAGGCATTATCACAGAATTCTGGTTCTAAATTTATATAAGTAATCTTTGCTGGAGGTATACTTGATAGACTTTGGTTTTTTGTAACATTACTCTCAAAATTTATCTCATCTTGTGATGCAAAAATAGTCGAAAAAATGGCTAAAAAAAGTAAAATTTTTCTCATATCACTCCTTTGATCTTTCTTAAATCATCTATAAAAATATTTTCAAAACTAGGATTTTTGCTGATCCACTCTGGCGAAAACGTTGGTAAAATAAGGCTATTTTCATTTTTTAAAATACTACCTCTTATGCTTGCAAATCCGCCTTTTAACAATAAATTTGGGTATAAATGCATAAAAGCTTTTTCCCCTAAAGTCACGATTATCTTTGGCTTTATCAGCCTAATCTCTTCAAACAAATAAGGACGACAAAGTTCAATAGAACGGCTTAAAATCGGACTTTTATCATCATTTTGTGAAATTTCACACCGAAGTAGAGAACTTATATAAATTTCTTTTATATCTAAATTTAAACTATTTTTTATAGCATTTTCTAAAAATTTTTTACTGTTATTTTCATAAGAATCATTTTTTTTAGAAAATAATATAAACATGATTTTGCTATTTTCATTGCCGATGCCGGCTGTTACGCCTTTTGAACTATTTCGCAAAGAACAAAGAGAACATTTTTTTACTTCGCGATTTAGCTCATCAATATTGTTGTAATCATGATAATTGCTTAGACTAAGAAAATTTTTATCAATAAACTTATAGCCAATTAGTTTTAAGAAAAATAATTTTTTTAAAAGCCTATTGTCTTTATTAAAATTCATTTTTGGATTATAACTTGATTTGCTTAAAGTTTTAGTTGTGGCTTTTTAAGCTAAGTTATTCAAAGGAATTTAAGTATTGCTTTGATAAAATCCCACTTTTTATATTAACTTTAAGGATAGAAATGAAAAGGACTTATCAACCTCATAAAACCCCTAAAAAACGCACTCATGGCTTTCGCTTAAGAATGAAAACTAAAAATGGCCGAAAGGTAATAAACGCTAGACGTGCCAAAGGTAGAAAAAGATTGGCTGCTTAGCTGGTTTTGAGTCGTTAAGCGGCTCAAAAGAATTCTCTCAAGTTTATAAAGAGGCTAGCAAGTGGCATTGTGATGCTTGCATTGTTTTTTATAAACCAACAAATGAAAAAAAAATAGCAGTAGTTGCTAGTAAAAAAGTAGGAAAAGCGGTAGTTAGAAATAGAGCTAAAAGACTTTTGAGAGCCGCTTTTTTTAACATTTCTAGTGAATTAAAAGATGGCACATATATTATGATCGCAAAAAATGGAATTACAGAAATTTCATTTGAAAAAATTTGTAAAAATTTAAGTTGGTCTACAAAAAAAATGGGATGTTTAAAATGAAAAAAATTGCGATTAAAACTATCGCTTTTTATCAAAAATATATTTCCATACTTCTACCAAAAAGCTGTCGTTATTATCCGACTTGCTCACAATACGCGATTTGGGAATTTCAAACAAATAGTTTTTTTTCTGCTTTTTTTGCAACCTTCATGCGAATTTTAAAATGTAATCAGCTTTTTAAAGGCGGTATCAACTACCCAATCATCTACAAAAAATTTAACTTATGTTTTATATCTCAAAAAAGTGATACCAGAAATGTAAATTTTTGGTTTGTCCCTTGTCAGAATAGTAAATTTTATGTCGTAAAAGTATTAGATAAATTAAAGGAAAAAAATTAAAATGGAACAGATGTCTATGCAAAAAAGGTTGCTTCTTGCAGCGCTTTTATCTATTGTTTTTTTTATAGTGTATGATTTTTTTATGCCAAAAAGAGTGATACCTGAGCAAAACCAAACTACAATGTCTCAAACAATAGATCAAAATAAAGCTCCAAATATAAATCAAAATACACCAAAATCAAATGAAAATTTGGCTTCAAATGAGATAATTGCTACGATCAAAGGCCAAAGCTACGAAGCGAAGATAGATAAACTAGGAAGAATTTCAAAATTCTATCTAACTGAAGATAAGTATAAAACAGAAGATGGCAACAAAATCGAGCTTGTTTCACAAAATCCATTGCCACTTGAGCTTAGATTTAACGATAATACGCTAAATGCCGATGCTTTTAAGGTTGCATATAGCAGTGACGCTAGAGAGATAGATTCCAGCAGCGAGCCTAAAACTATAAAACTTACTCAAAGCTTAGACGGCGTTATAGTCACAAAAAATATCAAATTTTATCCAAATGGTCGTTATGAGGTTGAAGTAAATTTAAGTAAAAGCGTTGATTATTTTATCACTCCTGGCTTTAGGCCAAACATCGCAGTAGATAGCTACACAGTTCATGGCGTGATGCTTAGAAATACAGATGATAGCCTAAACATCATAGAAGATGGTGACGCCAAAGAGGTTAAAAACTATGCAAATACTACAATAGCAGCCGCATCTGATAGATACTATACAACGCTATTTTACTCATTTGAAAAGCCATTTGAAGTAGCCGTAGATAAAGATTCTAACAACAATCCTATTCTTTTTGTAAAGGCAAATGATAATTTAAAATTAGGTGCATATATCGGACCAAAAGAGCATAAAATTTTAAGTTCGATGGATGAGAGACTAAACGACGTTATTGAGTATGGTTGGTTTACATTTATAGCAAAACCGATGTTTGCATTTTTAAATTTCTTGCATAACTACATTGGCAACTGGGGCTGGGCAATAGTTGTGCTAACGCTTGTTATAAGGATAGTTTTATTCCCGCTTACATATAAGGGTATGCTGTCTATGAATAAGCTTAAAGAGCTTGCTCCAAAGGTAAAAGAGCTTCAGGCAAAATATAAAGATGATAAGCAAAAAATGCAAGTTCATATGATGGAGCTTTATAAAAAGCATGGTGCAAATCCTATGGGTGGCTGCTTGCCGATCTTGCTTCAAATTCCAGTATTTTTTGCGATCTACCGTGTCTTACTAAATGCGATCGAGCTAAAAGGTGCTCCTTGGGTACTTTGGATACACGATCTTTCAGTAATGGATCCATATTTTGTGTTACCTATCTTGATGGGGCTAACGATGTTTTTACAGCAAAAGCTTACACCAACGACATTTACTGATCCTATGCAAGAAAAGGTGATGAAATTCTTACCTCTTATATTTACATTTTTCTTCGTGACATTCCCAGCTGGTCTTACACTTTACTGGTTTGTAAATAACGTTTGCTCAGTTGTTCAGCAAGTATTTGTAAATAAACTTTTTGAAAAACATAAAAAAGCTACGGAGGTAAAGGCTTAATGAAAATAGAAGCAAATACCCTTCAAGAGGCGTTTCAAAAGGCAGCTGAGCAGCTTAACTGCTCAGTAACTCAGCTTGATATAAAAGTTTTACAGCATCCAAGCAGTGGTTTTTTTGGATTTTTTAAAAGAAGTGCGATCATCGAAGCAAATTTAGAAAATCAGTCAAAACCACAACACAAGTCAAAAAATGATAAAAATTTTGTTAAAAAAAATGATGAGAACGAGGCCGTAAAAGAAGATAAAAAGCAAGCTAAAAAACACGATCATAGTGATAAAAAGCGAGGCCCTAAAAAACATAGAGATGAAAAATGTGAAACTAAATTTGAGCAAAAAGAGCATAAAAATGAAAAGTCAAATTTAAGTGAAAAAAATGAAGCTCTAGCTAAAGATGCGTTTGCTCAAAAGAGTGAAGAAGAAGCTGAACCGAGATATGTGATAAAGAGACTTGACGAGCCAAAAGAAATAAAGGAGCCACAAGCTAGCAAAAATGCTCCTAAAAATATTTTAGATAATTCTATTATTGAAAATTTTAACCAAACTGATGAAGAGAGTGCAACTCAAGCTTTACAAAAAGAAAAAAAAGAAAAAGCAGCAATCGACTTTGATAAAATTTTACCTGAGATCAAAGATGGCATGAACCGTCTTTTTAAGGCAAGTTGTTTTGATATTAGTAAAATTGAAGTTAGCAAATTTGACGATGAAACGGTGCTTATAGAGCTTGACGGAGCTGATGCAGCGCTACTTATCGGCAAAGAGGGCTATAGATATAAAGCGATCTCTTACATGCTTTATAACTGGCTAAATTCAAAATACAACCTCGCTATCCGCCTAGAGATCGCGCAATTTTTGCAAAATCAAGAAGCGATGATGGATCAATATCTAAATGGCGTGATCGAGCGTGTGCAAAATAGCGGTAGAGCTCAAACTAAGCCACTTGATGGGGTTTTGGTTAAGATCGCGCTTGAAAAGCTTCGCGAGAAATTCCCAGATAAATATGTCGGCATAAAAAGTGGCAATGACGGCAAATTTGTCGTCGTAAATGACTTTTTTAAAAAATGAGTGAAACTATCGTAGCCCTTGCCACAGCTTATGGCATCGGCTCAGTTTCTATTGTAAGGCTTAGTGGCAAGGACGCTCTAAGTATTGCCTTGAGACTTCTTAAACTACAAAAATTAGAACCAAGATACGCAAAATTAGCAAAAATTTATTCACTTGATAATGAAATTTTAGACGAAAGTATTGTTATTTATTTTAAGGCTCCAGCAAGTTTTACGGGTGAAGATATAGTCGAGTTTCAAACACACGGCGGTATCGTAGTTAGTGAAAGAATTTTAAACGAACTAATTAAAGCAGGTGCAAGACTTGCCGCCCCAGGAGAGTTTAGCAAACGCGCCTTTTTAAATGGCAAAATGGATCTTTCTCGTATCGAAGCAATGCAAGGTTTAATTACTTCAAAAAGTGAGATCGCTGCTAAAATTTTGACCCGTCAAATGCAAGGTGATCTTAGTAAATTTGTAGGAGAGATAAGGGGCGAAGTGGTCAAAACTCTTGCTTTTGTTGAGACGATGATCGATTATGCTGATGATGATCTGCCCACAAATTTGCTAGATCAAACCAAAGATATGCTTTTAAAAAATAGCGAAAAGTTAGAGCATATAGCCACTCTTAGTGAGCAAAGAAGAGGACTAATAGATGGCTTTAAGATCGCTATCGTTGGTAAGCCAAATGTTGGCAAAAGCTCCATTTTAAACTCGTTTTTGGCATACGAGAGAGCGATCGTTAGCGACGAGGCTGGCACGACCAGAGATAGGATAGAAGAAAATTTCAAGATCGGCTCGCATCTAGTTCGTATAATAGACACCGCAGGCATCAGAAAAGATGCTGGAAGGATCGAGCAAATTGGCATAAACTACTCGATTTCTGCCATAAATGAAGCTGACATCATCCTAGCTATCTTTGATGGCTCAAATATAAGCGACGAGCAAGACAAAGAGATAATTAGACTCGTTTCTAACTCAAGTAAAAAAGCCTTTTTTATCCTAAACAAAAGTGATCTGGCGTTTAAATTTGACATAGAGCTAGAGAGCGCTATCAAAATTTCAGCAAAAACCGATACGAGTGTAGTTTTAAAAGAGCTTGAGGGTTACCTCAAGACGCAAGACACCGACGAGATCATGCTAAGCTCAAACCGCCAAATTTTAAGCTGCAAAGAGGCGAGTGAAGCTTTAAAAAGAGCGTTAAATTTGCTTGTCGAGTCTGAGCTTGAGCTTTTTGCTTATGAGCTAAATGTGGCGATAGAGCAAATCTCGTCGATCACAAAGCCGTTTGAGAGAAGCGAAATTTTAGACGAAATGTTTAGCAACTTTTGCCTCGGCAAATAACGAAATTTACTCTATAAAAAAGGAAAAAATAGTGAAAAAAATCTTATCTATAGCCGCTCTAGCTGCGTTGCTGGGCGGTTGCATGCCTTCACAGGATCATATAGCGGCTAACGTAGTATCGCCTGCGCCGGACTGGATCAAATATCTAGAAAATGACGGCAGCGTCGGCAATATAGCATTTTTCTCGGAAAATTTGGGCGCAACTTATGCGCAAAAAAACGGCGATATCATCGGTATGGCGCTCATAAAAAAAGATGGTCAAAACTTGAAGCTTGGCGATATGTACGCGCAAAACGGAACTTCTTTTATAGTTTTGGAGCTTAACGATAAAGAGCAATTCGGTTACCAGTACATAAATATGCGCGATAAAAACGAGCTTACGACTCTAAGAGGGGCTAGAAAGGTCAAATTTTATCAGTTTGGCGGCGGCATATTAGAGAGCGTGGTTTTTAGCTCGGACTCGGGTGCGGTGTGCGAGAGTTTTGCGGCGGGTAAGGCGGTAAAAGCTCGTGCGGTGACTAATTATTACGATAAAGAAAGCGCCGACAATAGCGAGTTTTTCGCGACTTTGATGGATATCGGAGTGAAAAAGGGCAAAAGCGCCGAGATCAAAAATCTAGACTTTAAATTTTTCGTTAGCGACGGTAAGCTGGCCAGCACTCAGACGCGGGCTCGATCTGTGGAATTTAGGAGTAAAGTCATAGACGCCGACGCTAAAAAACAGGAGCGAATCCTATCAAACATCGTTTGCGCCGCTCCTAAAAACTGATCTTTTTTATCAAATTTAAACGCGAGCGCGAGATGAAAAAATTATTTCTAGCAGCCGTCGCAGCCTTGGCATTTAGCGGTTGCGCGAGCATTACTAGCAGCGCAAACAAAGCCGAGCGCGACGTCTCAAATATCGACGTTCCGGAGGATGGCTGGACGAGATATCTGGGTACTGATGGTACCGTTAGGGAGGTCGCCTTTTTGACGGCGTTTTTCTCGCGCGATTTTCGTACTCAGCCTGAAGACGGCGAGACTACAGGCTTTGCTCTTACTAAAAAAGAGGGCAGCAGGCTGCCTTTTAGGCTCGGGGCCGTCCATAAAAGCGGAGATAGAGCGTTTATGCTAAAAGATGCCGATACCGAGGCGGAGTTTGATCTAAAGGACGAAGCGAGCGTGACCGAGCTTTGGGACGCTCGGCGGATCAAATTTTATGAATTTAGCTCAAATTTGACGACGGTAGCGGTTTTTGAGGCGCCGATTTCGGTTTGCGAGGCATTTAAAAAAGGCGGCGACGTTAGCGTGAAATCCGTATCTAGCTACTATGATACGCAAAATTTAGAAAAACGGTATTTTACGGCCGTTATAACGCAGGCAAAAATTTCGTCCAAAGGCGGCGCGCTACTTTTAAAATCTCATATAGAAAATTTTACAAATCCAGACAGTCCGCGAGAAGTAGCCGAAAAAACGCCTAAATTTGAGGAAAAAATCCAAAACGAGTTGCGCGGGTATGAGCCGAGGCTTAATCAAATTTGCTCTTTGAGCGAGAAGTAAGGAGGATAAAAATGAAAAATACGATGATTTTTAAGACGGCGGCAGCGGCTGCTATGGCATTAGCGTTTAGCGGTTGCGCGGCCATTACAGGCGAGATGGGCGGCGAGAGAGCGTGGCGTACATATATGGAAAACGACGCTAGCATACAGCAGATCGGATTTATAACCGAGACTACGGTCTACGAGATGAGCGGCGGCAAAAAAGAGGAAAAATTCGGCGACTACATGGGTAGGGCCGAGGTGAAATCGCCGGGCGAGAGCGACTTGGCGAGCCAAAATCTAGGCTGGGTTTATGCAAGCGGCGACGGCGTAAAAACTCTGATAGTGATTGATCTGGATAGTGGTAAAAATGTAGATTTGAGTGATAAAGACGAGATAAAAAAGCTACAAAACTCAAAGAAATTTAAGTTTTACGAATTTGGCGGCGGGATCCTTGAGAGCGTGGTTTATAGTGCGCAAAAATCTCCCGTTTGCAAGGCGTTTTTTAGCGGCGAACCTATAAGCGCTAGAAGCGTGACAAACTACTACGTGGGCGCGTTTGACGAGTTTTTTGCCACTGTGATCGACGCGAAGATAGTCGGAAACAAAGGCTTTGAGATAAAAAATTTAGACTTTAAATTTCACCTGCCCGGCAGCAAGTTAGCCCAGACTAAAGAGCAGGCGACCTCTGCTAAATTTAGACAAGACGTCATCGAGCAAGACCTCAAAAAGCAAGGACGCATCCTGCTAAACATACTTTGCTACGATAGCATGCCGAGCAAGTAGGCATTTGCGGCGGGTAATCGCCTGCTGAATTTGACGGAGTATCGGACTTTCTTGCGTCAAATTTAGGGTTCTAGTATGCTTAAATTTTTATTTTCCACAGCTAGTTCAAATTTGGCATTTGTCTAAAATTTGAGCCGTTCACCAAGACCCGTACCGCAAAAATGCTAATTTTTCGGTTGAATTTATAGCCGAATCAATAACTACAAATATAACATTTTAGCTTGCTATATGAAGTTTAGACTCTTATTTTATTCGTCAAATTTGTTCTGTTTTCGCTCCTTTGGTTTATCATCTTTTTATGCAAATTTAAGTAAAATCAACCAAAATTTTTTAAAGGCTAAAAATGGACAAAGCTACCGTAAAAGCGCACAAGATCAGCGACGACGAATACGAAAATATACTTAAAATCCTAGGCAGAGAGCCCAATTTGCTCGAGCTTGGGATATTTTCCGCGATGTGGAGCGAGCACTGCAGCTACAAGTCGAGTAAAAAGTACCTAAACGGCTTTCCGACAAAGGCACCGTGGGTCATCCAAGGACCTGGCGAAAACGCTGGTGTCATCGACGTTGGCGATGGGATCGCAGCTGTGTTTAAGATGGAGAGTCACAATCACCCAAGCTTTATCGAGCCATTTCAGGGTGCTGCCACTGGCGTTGGTGGAATTTTAAGAGATGTCTTTACGATGGGTGCAAGAGTCGTTGCAAACATGAACTCGCTTCGTTTTGGTGAGATAAGAGGCGATGGCGAGCTAGCCAAAAAGCATAGATATCTACTAAAAGGAAGCGTCGCTGGCATAGGACACTATGGCAACTGCATGGGTATTCCAACAGTTGGCGGCGAAACTACGTTTGATCCTAGCTTTAATGGCAATATCCTAATCAATGCTTTTGCGCTTGGCCTTTGCAAAAGTGATGAAATTTTCTATGGTAAGGCTGAAGGTGTGGGCAACCCAGTCATTTACGTGGGCTCAAAGACCGGTAGAGACGGACTTGGAGGCGCTGTGATGGCGAGTGATAGCTTTAACGACGAGAACAAATCGCTTCGTCCAACGGTGCAAGTGGGCGACCCATTTGCTGAGAAGCTACTTATGGAAGCTTGCTTAGAGCTCTTTAAAAAAGACTATATCATCGGCATCCAAGATATGGGTGCAGCAGGGCTAACAAGCTCTAGCTTTGAGATGGCTGGCAGAAGTGGCAGTGGCATGAAGATGTATCTAGACCGCGTGCCTATGCGCGAAGTTGGCATGACGCCTTATGAGCTAATGCTAAGCGAGTCTCAAGAGCGTATGTTAATATGCGCAAAAAAAGGTTATGAACAAAAAGTGCTTGAAATTTTTAGAAAATGGGATCTTGATGCTGAGATCATCGGCGAGGTCACAAGTAGTGGCGTGATGCAGCTTTACTGGCATGGTGAGCTTTCAGGTGAAATCCCTATCGGCCCACTTAGCGAGGCAGCTCCAGTGCTTGATCGCCCAGTTGCACGTCCAAAATACCTTGATGAGATAGCAAATTTAAAAATCCCAAATAATGTTGATAACAAAACCGCATTTTTCAAGCTTTTAAAAGAGCCAGAAGTGCTAAATAAAAGCTTTATCTACGACCAATACGACGCAAATATCCAGACAAATACTATAAAACAGCCTGGTCACTTAGGTGCCGCAAGTATCAGAGTAAAGGGCACTAAAAAGGCCGTCTCTATGGCCGCACAGTGCGATCCTAGAGCAAATTTTGTTGATCCTAAAATTGGTGCTGCAAGAGCCGTTGCTGCAGCTGGTAGAAAGGTGGCTATGAGCGGCGCTGTGCCACTTGCGATCACTGACTGCCTAAACTACGGCAATCCACAAAATCCAGAGGTAATGTGGCAGTTTAAAGAGGGGTGCGAAGGCATAAAAGAGGCTTGTCGTGAGCTAAATACACCAGTAGTTAGCGGTAACGTGAGCCTTTATAACGACACAGATGGCGTGAGCGTCTATCCAACGCCAGCCATCGTCACAGTTGGCGTAAATGAAGATGCAAATTTAAACCTAAAAAGCACATTTTTAAGCGAGGACAGGGCGATTTACCTGCTTGGTGAGACAAGCGGGGAATTTGCTGCCTCACTTTACGCAAAGGCGCTATTTGATGTGGTCGGCGGCAAGCTAAAAGAGGTTGATTATAAAGCTGAGCGAGCTCTTTGGGACCTAGTGATCGAGGCAAATAAAGAGCAAATTTTAGAATTTGCTAATAGCGTAGGCGTAGGCGGTCTTGCTATTACGCTAGTAAAAATGGCTAGCATATCAAACATCGGCATAAACTGCGAAGCGAAATTTAAAGAGTCAAATTTTATCTTTGATGAAAGCTTTTCAAGAGCAGTTGTGGGTGTGAAAGACGAGGCTAAATTTGAAGCGCTTGCTGCTAAATTTGGTGTGAAATTTGAAAAGATCGGCGTTAGTGGCGGCAGGAGATTTAAGCTAAATGATATTGATGAGAACATGGACGAGATAAGAGAAATTTATCTAAATGAGTTTGCAAAAATCGTTAGAAAAGAGGATTAAAAAATGGCTTTGAAAAAGGGCAAGGTCACTGAGGCTGAAAATGAGCAAAAGGAAGCAGAACAAGTTGAAAAACGAGGCGTAGCAAAGCCGCCAGTACTTTTTAGTAAGACACAAAATTTAATAAAATCAATCGAAAAAAGACTAAACGCTACCTTGATAACTTACTATAATTCAAACGCTGGTAGTGTTTGCGGCAATGATGCAAGTGCTATGTATGAAATTTTAAAGGGTAAAAAGATAGATACTGCTTATCTTTTTATAAAAAGCGACGGCGGAAGCGGTATCGCCGCTCTTAGGATTATCACTACACTTAGAAATTACTGCAAAAATTTAATAGCTCTAATACCTGCAAACTGCGCCTCAGCTGCTACCATGATGGCACTTGGCGCAAATGAGATCGTCATGGGCCCACTTGCCTATCTAACGCCTGTTGATACCTCACTAAAACACGAGCTTAGCCCGACAAATAAAGGCAATGAGCTTGTGAGCGTTTCGATGGACGAACTTAGTCGTGTTGTTAAGCTTTGGAAAGAGCAAGACAAAGATAGGCCAAACGATACAAACCCTTATAATTCGCTTTATGAGTATATTCATCCGCTAGTCTTTGGTGCGGTTGATCGTGCTAGCTCGCTATCGCTTAAGATTTGCACCGAGCTTCTTAGGTACCACATCGATGATGATAAAAAGATCGCAGAAATTTCTGAAAGGCTAAATGGCGACTACCCAGCTCACGAATATCCGATCCTCTTTAGAGAGGCGCACGAGATCGGTCTTCATGTAAAAAAGATGGATGATGATCTAAATGAAATGCTTCAAGAGTTAACGCTGCTTTACTCTGAGATGGGACAGCGAGCTTTTACTGACTATGATGAAAATAGCTACCACGATAACAATATCGCAAACATCATCGAGACAAACGGCAAACAAATTTACTATCAGATCGATAAAGACTGGTTTTATCGCCCTGAGGAGCGCCGCTGGAACGTGATGAACGACGAGAGCTCATGGCGCAAAAACGAGCTAGTAAATGGCAAGATAAAAAATACGATCTATCACTTGTGGTAATATGTCTGGAGTTTTGTTTTTACTGATATTAGGCGGTGCGATATTTTTCTTTATGAGCGTGCAAATAGGCAACAACCGCAAGAAACAAGCAAATGTAGATGAGGCTAAATTTCTAGTCTCACTGCTTGCAAAAGTCGCTAAAAGTGACGGCAGGGTTAGCGAGCTAGAGGCTAGGCTGATCACTCAAGTGCTAGATGATCTAAGCCAGAAAGTTAGCGGCGTTAGTGGCGTGCGTGAGTATCTAAAAGAGGTCTATAAGAGCCAAAAAGAAAATGTAGATAATGCCCATGAAACCGCCAGAAACTACAAGCACGCGTTTAATCTAAACTACGATACCTGCGTAGCTAGGCTCACTTTTTTTCTAAATTTAGCCTATATAGATGGAGAATTTAACAAAAGCGAGCAAGATGTTATAAGAAACATTGCTTATGGATTTGGCATAGATAAAGAGACGCTTGATGAGATTATCTTAAAATTTGATAATTTTTATAGTTCAAGATTTAAGACAAATTCCAATGCCAGCATAGTAAAAAATGATCCATTTGAGGTTTTAGGACTTAGCAAGAGTGCAAATTTTGATGAGATAAAGCTTCGATATAAAGAGCTTGTTAGGCAGTATCATCCTGATATTTTGATGGGTAGGGGAGAGAGTAAAGAGGTTATAGAGAGTTCAACCAAAAAGCTTCAAGAGATAAATGAGGCTTATGGGCGTTTGAAAGAGAAATTTGGAGCTTAGATGAAGAAAATTGCTATTTTGCTTTTGGCGGCGGTTGCCTTTTGTAAAGAGCTAAGCGTGACCGATCTTAATGGCAATGAGATCAAATTTGAACTAAAAGATAACGCACTTTTTGAAAATAGTAAAAAAATAGGCGACTACAACAAAACAAGTAGTGTTAGTATTATTCTCGCCAGCTATAGTGGCATGGAGAGTAGTTTTAAGGCTGTAAAGACTAAAAATTTAAATGAATTTAAAGAGTATATATTTTCAGATGAAGGTGGCATAAAGGTCGTCAAATTTAGCTCAAAAAGCCCTATATGTGAGGCTTTTAGCAAAGGTGAAGCGATAAATTTAAGCGTGCTAAATTCTAGCTACTTTAATGGCAGACAAATTTCAAGATATGTTTTTAGTGTTGATATCGTTGATGGCAAGCTAGAAAATTTAAATAAAAATAGTCATTTTGCAATAAAATCAAGCGATGAAAATTTAAAAAAACTTGAAAGTATAACGGAACAAAATATCAAAAAAGATACAGCTATGGGGCTACTTGTGCTTGAAAAGGCGATGTGTTTGGCGGAGAAATAAAATAAATTTAATCAATCTAAAGGAGAAAAAATGAGAGAAATTTTGCTAGCAGTTATTATAGCGATAGGATTAAGTGGGTGTTTTGCTCCTCCAGAACCTATGTATTTTAAGACGCAAGACAAGGTTGTCGAATATAGTTTTGACGACAAAGGTAAATTATATGAAGATGGAAAATTACTCGGAGACTACACTGATGTCTCACGGGAAACACAGGTGTTACTTAGAGATGATAGTGGCAAATCCTATGTAAATTTCAATATTTATAAAACAAAAGGCGTGAAGTCGGCAACTATATATCTGTTTCAGCGAGAATCGGAATTTGCTGCTATCACAACAAAGGGTAGTGGTGATAGCATTTGTTACGCTTATATGGCAGGAGAGAATTTAGATATTAGTGGATTTGCAAGTGTTTATAACAAAGAAGATATACTTTTTTCATACACTTTTGAGGGCACGTTAGACAAAAAAGAGTCCAAAATGCAAAAAATTAATGAATTGTATGTTAGTAGAAGTTTCTTGGATGCTAATGGTGGCGAGGAAAAATCAAAAGTGATTAGTGGAGAGATAATCAAGCTATATGGTTCTCATAAGCTAAAATTTATAAGAGATATTTTGAGTAAAGAGTGTAGATGATAAAATTTAATAAAGGAGAAAAAATGAGAGCGTTGCTTAGCGTTAGCGATAAAGAGGGCATTGTAGAGTTTGCAAAGGGGCTGGAAGAGCTTGGCTGGCAGATACTTTCAACCGGTGGCACATTTAAGCTTTTAAAAGAAAATGGCATAAAAGCGACTGAGGTTAGTGAATTTACAGCTTCACCGGAGATGTTTGAGGGCAGGGTAAAGACGCTTCATCCAAAGATACATGGCGGTATCTTACACAAACGTGACGACGCTACACATGTGGCTCAGGCAAAAGAGCATGGCATCGAGGGTATTGACCTAGTTTGCGTAAATTTATATCCATTTAAAGAGACTACCATCAGGACTGATGACTTTGCTGAGATCATCGAAAATATCGATATCGGCGGCCCAGCTATGGTAAGAAGTGCTGCTAAAAACTTTAAAGACGTACTTATCGTTACAAGTGTGCTTGATTATGACGAAATTTTAAAGCGCCTAAGAGAAAAAAGTGATGATTTTGAGTTTAGAAGATCGCTGATGATAAAGGCTTACGAGCACACAGCGGCCTATGACAGCACGATCGCAAACTATATGAATGATAGATTTAATAGCGGTTTTGGCGATGCTAGATTTATTGTTGGCAACAAGGTTTTTGATACAAGATACGGCGAAAACCCTCACCAAAAAGGTGCGCTTTATGAGTTTAACTACTTCTTTTCAAACAACTTTAGAGCCCTAAAAGGCGAAGCTAGCTTTAACAACATGACTGATATAAATGGCGCTTTAATGCTTGCAACTAGTTTTGAAGACGCGCCAGCAGTGGCTATCATCAAGCACGCGAATCCTTGCGGCTTTGCGGTAAAAGATACTCTGCTTGAAAGCTACGTGGCAGCGCTTAAATGTGATCCGATATCAGCATATGGCGGTGTGGTAGCGATAAATGGTACGCTTGATGAGGAGCTAGCTAAAAAGATAAATGAAATTTACGTTGAAGTAATCATCGCTGCAAATGTTGATGAAGCAGCGCTTAAAGTCTTTGAGAGCAAAAAACGTATCAAAATTTTCACTCAAGATAATAAATTTTTAGTACGTGCAGATGATAAATTTGACTTTAAACATATTGATGGTGGCTTTGTATTTCAAGAAAGAGACTTCGTAAAAGACGAAGAGCTTGAAAATATGAAGCAAATGAGTAAAAAACATGCAAGTGGCAGCGAGCTAAAAGACGCTCAGATCGCGTGGAAAGTCGCTGCACTAACAAAGAGCAACTGCGTAGTTTATGTAAAAGATGGTGCGATGGTGGCTATTGGTATGGGTATGACAAGCCGTGTGGATGCTGCACGTGCAGCCGTGGCAAAGGCAAAAGAGCTCGAGATCGACCTAAATGGTTGCGTACTTGCGAGTGAGGCATTCTTTCCATTTAGAGATAGTATCGACATCGCTAGTAAGGTCGGTGTAAAATGCGTCATTGAACCAGGTGGTAGCATCAGAGATGATGAGGTGATAGAGGCCGCTGATGAGCATGGCATGTCGCTATATTTCACTGGCGTTAGACACTTCTTACACTAAAATTTAGGGGCGTTTGCCCCTTACTTCACACTTTATAACTTTAATTTTCGTATAATCTTTCAAAAGCGAAAGGAGATAGAATGAAAAAGATCTTAAAATTTATCTTAATGGCGGCAGTGTTTTTTGGTCTAAATTTGATGGCAAAAGATGAGCTTATAAAGGAGCAGACGATGGCAGGACAAAATTTAAAAGAAATTTATCTAGCGGGTGGTTGCTTTTGGGGTATGCAAGGATATTTTAAAAAGATATTTGGTGTAGTGGATACAAAGGTAGGCTACGCAAATGGCAAGAGCAAAAATACTAGCTACCGCGAGCTTCATGAGAGCGATCATGCTGAGACACTTTATATAAAATATGATGAAAACAGAGTCGCTTTGGCTGAAATTTTGGCTCACTTTTTTAGAGTGATCGATCCGACCTCATTAAACAAACAAGGCAATGACGTAGGTAGGCAGTATAGAAGCGGGATTTACTATGTTAGCAAGGACGATCTGTCAGTCATTGAGAGCTTTATAAAGATAGAGCAAAAGAAATTTAAAGACAAGATCGTGGTTGAGGTAGCGCCGCTTAAAAATTTCGTCATAGGCGAGGAGTATCACCAAGACTATCTTGATAAAAATCCTTTTGGATACTGCCATATCGATCTAGGTTTAGCCGATAAACCGCTTTACGATGAGACAAAATTTAAGCCACTTAGTAAAGATGAGCTAAAGAAAAATTTAAGTAGCGAGCAGTATGCCGTGACGCAAGAAGCAGCGACTGAGAGGCCATTTAGCAGTGAGTATGATAAATTTGATCAAAAAGGCATTTATGTAGATATAACGAGTGGAAAGCCACTTTTCTCAAGTGCAGATAAATTTGATGCAGGATGTGGCTGGCCAAGCTTTACAAAGCCTATAACGACAACAGCTCTTTCATATAAGGAGGACAACTCGTTTATGATGAAAAGAGTCGAAGTTAAGTCGCAAAATAGCGATGCGCACCTTGGGCATGTTTTTGACGATGGCCCAAGCGATAAGGGTGGGCTAAGATATTGTATAAACGGTGCGAGCCTTAAATTTATACCGCTTGAAGATATGGCTAGGCTTGGATACGAGGAATTTATACCTTACGTAAAATAGCTTTTGTTGAAGCAAATCAATAGTTTAAAAAGTTTAATCAGAGTATAATTCTCCAAAATCAAAGGAGAAAAAATGAGTGATTTTTTCAAAAATGCGGAGCAATTTAGTGTTGATGGTGCAACTGTACCATTTTATAAATTTAATGAAAATGGTGTAAATTTTGTTGGCTTTGACTCACGTCCTTGCGTGCCGCCAGAGCCAATGGTTAATGCATTAATCGCTATTAAATTTGCTGATAAAAATACAAAAATTATGATGCTAAATCATAAATTTCCAGCTGGTCTTATACCAAAGATAGATAAGAGCTTTGACATAGAGCGTGAAGATATAGATGGTGGGGCTGTAAAGATGATTTTTAGCCTAAAAGACGGTGCAAACATAGAAGACGTAGATACGAGTCTTTGCCACTAAGATGCTTTTAAATACTTATGCACCACCATTTAAGCTAGTCGGTGGATATTTTATTGCTGGAATTTTGTTTTTGGCATTAAGTGTGCCGGCATTCTTTTATGCAGATTTTGATGCGATTAGCTCACTAAACACAGCTGGTTTTTTGCATATATTTTTTGTTGGCTTTGTTATGAGCATTATCATCGGAGCGCTCTATCAGCTAACCTCAGTCATCTTAGAAAAGCCGTTTTTTACTGCAAAAGGTGCTATTTTAAATTTGGCTATTTTTTGTCTATCATTGTTGGGCATGTGCTACGGGATGTTATTTGCTGAGGCTAAAATTTTACAAATTAGTGGAGTTTTGCTTTTTTGCTCGCTCGCTTTTTTTGCTACGACTTATGCATTAAGCTTTATGGATAATGAAAAAAGGAGCTTTGCAGCCTTTGCACTTTTTGTTTCAGCTATCTTTTTGATAATTGGAATAACGCTTGGTTTTTGCTTGCTTATGATACTTAGTGGCACGCTGATGCTTGATTTTGAGATGACACTAAAATTTCACGTTTATTTTGTGCTGGGATTTGTGTTTCTTGTGATACTTGGAGCTGCTAGTGTACTCTTACCTATGTTTGCACTAGCTCATGATCTAAAATTTACACTTAGTAAAGCCTCACTAGCATGCTATATTTTGGGTGGTATCTTACTAGGTTTTAATGAAAATTTGTCTGTTTTGTCAATATGTGTGGCAGCTTTACTTTTTATAGCTCAAGCATTTTATATTTTAAAAAAACGCGTTAGAAAGGCGTATGATTACTGGAATGTAAATATCGTACTTTCGTTGGTGGCTTTGCTTGGTGCTACTGTTTTTATAGCTTTAGACAAATTAAATTTAGCTGCGTATTTTTTAATATATGGCTTTTTGTTTGCTTTTATCGTAGCTCATCTTTACAAGATCGCACCATTTCTAATATGGTATCACTACGTAGCACCTTTTGTCGGAAAGGTAAAAGTGCCACTTCTTGATGCCATGATACTAAAAAAGATAGCTTATTTTGGTATAGCTTTTAATGCTATCTCGCTTCTTTGCTATCTTCTCTCAACTTGCTTTGAACTAGAAATTTTAGTGCAAGCTAGTATGATGTTTATAGCTCTTAGTATAGTTTTGCTATCGATAAATATAATAAATATTTTTAGATTTACTGGTTTTAAAGGATAAAAAATGAAAGAAAAAATTTATAACGCACTGTCAAATATCGTTGATCCAGAAGTTGGCTTTGATATCGTTTCGCTCGGACTTATATATGATGCGAGCTGCGATGAGAATGGCAAAGCAAAAGTTACTATGACGCTTTCAACCAAATCTTGCCCACTGCACGAAATGATACTTGGCTGGGTAGAAACTGCCGTGCTTGATATAGAAGGTGTCAAAGAGTGTGAGATCGATCTTGTCTGGGAGCCTGAGTGGAATATACAAATGGCAAGCGATTTTGTAAAAGCACAACTTGGAGTTTAAATTTTAAGTTTTTAGATTTGAAAGTTTGTAGATTTTTAATAAGCTAGAGAGCAAAGGCTCTCTAGAAATTTTAAGGAGTTTGTTTTTTTATTAATCCATTTGATGGCGCATAAATGATGGCACATCAAGCTGTGACATATAGTCTTCGTCATATCCACCACTAACTTTTTTAAGTCTTAATATACGCTCTTTTTTTATGATATCGCTTGCATTAGAAGTTTGTACTTCATCTTTTTTTTCAGCTTCTTTTTGTGAGCTTTGAAAACCTGTTGCTATTATTGTAACTTCAACTTTATTGTCTTCTATTTTGTCATCAGTTGTTGTACCAAATATAATTTCAGCATCTTCATCCGCTGCCTCATGAATAATACTCATCGCATTATTGATATCAGCTAGTGGGCAACTAGGGCTTATTCTAAAATGAACTAAAATACCAAATGCACCATTTATTGTCATGTTATCAAGAAGTGGTGATTGTATAGCATTTTTTATAGCTTCTTGCGCTGCATCCTCGCCACTTGCTTCGCCAACACCCATTAAAGCTAGTCCTCTATGGCTCATAATCGTTCTAACATCTGCAAAGTCTAGATTTATGTCGCTTTTTCCTGAGTCAAGTACGATCGTACTCATACCATTGACGGCTCTTGCAAGTACTTCATCAACCATTTCAAAGCTTTCTTTTATGCCAGCATTTTTATCAATTAATGTTAGGAGTTTATCGTTTGGAATGACAACAATAGAATCGCTTTCTTTCCTGAGTTCTTCAAGGCCACAATCAGCCAATTTTCTACGTTTTTTTCCTTCAAACATAAAAGGCATAGTAACAACCGCAACTGTTAGTGCACCAATATCTTTTGCAGCTTGAGCAACTACTGGAGCTGCACCTGTACCAGTTCCACCACCAAGTCCTGTACCGATAAAAACTATATCTGATGTCTCAAGTGCGCTTTTTACTTCATCGTAGCTCTCTTCAGCAGCAGCTTTTCCTATTTCAGGTCTCATGCCTGCACCTAGACCTTTTGTTGTTTTCTCGCCTAGTTGAATTTTCGTATGTGCAAGAGAATTTTCAAGAGCCTTAGCATCTGTATTAGCAACAATAAGATCTATATTTAAATTTGGATTAACTCTTATTATATGGTTGACCATATTGCCACCACCTCCACCTACACCTACGACCTTTATCTTTGCACCATAGATGCTTTTATTTTCTTCTACTGTGAAGCTACTCATTTTTGAAATTCTCCTTAAAATAATTGTGTAATACTATACCAAAATTTTGCAAAAGCATTTGGCTTTTTTTCTTGTTTGCTAATATCTGCAATATTGGCAAGCTCTTCTTTATTTTTTGATTTATTTGCTACCTCTAATTCAAAATCTTTATCAGAAAAACTATCCTCTTTTTCATTTGGATCCTGCACCTCTTGTCCAAAATTTTGTACGTTTTCTTCTTCTGCAAAAACATTTCTAAAATTTGCTTTCGGTTTTGAGGCTATTTCCCCTTGGTATCTCATTTTTTTCTCAGAATCAATTTCGTATGGGCTAAAGTTGCCAGCACCATATAAACAAAGTCCTATAGCACAAGAATTTGCTGGATCTCTTAAAATTTCAAATAATCCATCCATTTCTTTTGGTTTTGCTATACGAACTGGCATTTTATCAAATATCGCAGATGCAAGATCTCTAATGCCTTCTAACTTAGTCATACCGCCAGTAAGTATTATTCCAGCACCAATGCTATCTTTATAGCCACTATCTTCTAGCATCTTAGCAAGTACCATAAGGGTTTCTTCTGCTCTGGCATATATAACATTTGATATTATGTCTAGTGAAACTTCGTGGCTTTTTGTTTCATCTCCAAGGATCGGGAGCTCTATTAGATCAACTGACTTATTTATTAAAGCGCCATAGCCTAATTTTATCTCTTCTGCCTTTGGAAGTGGTGTATGCAGAGCCATAGAAAGATCATTTGTAATGTTTGCTGAGCCAACAGGTAAAAATTCATTGTATCTTATAGAATTTCCAGAATGCACTACAAGATTACAAGTAGCACCACCCATATCAACAAGTGCGGCACCAAGCTCTTTCTCATCTTTTGTTAATGTTGCTATCGCAGAAGCATATCCTGAAAGCACTATGTTATCTAGTTGAACGCCTGCTAAATTTACGGCTTTTCTTAGGTTGCTAATAGATGATTTTTGTACTGTAACAATATGTGTTTGCACTTCCAGTCTACTACCATTCATGCCTATTGGATCTTCAATGTGTTCTTGCCCATCTACTTTAAAATTATAAGGAAGAACATGTAATTTTTCATATTCATGAGGTATATCAGCTGTATGATCGGCCATTTGCATAGCACGTTCGATCTCTTTTATACCTATTTCATGATTTGGTATATTCACTACACCACTACTGTCAACGCTTTTCGTATACGCACCAGAAATAGAAACTATGACTTTTTCATAGCGTGTTCCTGCAACTCTTTGTGCTTCTATTAATGCATTTTTTATCGACTTTGCAGCTTGTTCAATATTAGTTATAACACCTTTTCTTATTCCCTGCGTTTTTTCAGTTCCAATTCCAATTATCTTAATACCATTTTCATCATGTTGTGCTATTACTGCACAAATCTGGAAAGAGCCGATATCTATACCTAAAATTTTTGTACTCAAGATAAATTACCTTTTGATATATTCTTTAATTTCATAGTATTTTTTTAGTTTGTTTGTTAAATCTTTTATTAACTCATTATTTTTAAGCATTGTAACGTTTTGCTGTGTTATTTGCTTATAGTTATTATCTATATTATCTACAAGCAACCTTTGTTCCAAAATATCGTATATAACGGCCTTATCTTCTAATATAACATAATCTTTTTTGTTGTTAGTTTCAAAAAGTTGAGAAACAAAAGCTCTAGTTTCACTTTCATTTAGTCCCAAGATAGAGCCATTTATATCTCTACTGATAAAGCCTATATCAGTTCCTTTGAAATTTTGTAAAGACTCTTTTGCTATGGTTATTAGGTTTTCTTTTTTCTTTTTATCTTTGTAAATTTCAAGCACCATTGCTCTTGCTTGTTCAAAACTCATAGGTTGTGGAGGAGTTATACTTTTTACTCTAACTATCAAATATCCATCTTTATATGTAAACGGTTTTATCACCTCACCAACTTTTGCCCCTTTTATTTCATCGAGCGAGAATGTCGCATTATCTTCATTTATACTAACAAATTCATTTGTTGCAAGCTCAGCTTTTTTGATAGAGGTATATTTTTTTAAAGCATCGGTCTTACTTTTCTCAATATTGTAGTCTTTGACAACTTCAGTCTTTACTTCGTCAAATGATTTGATTTTATCATCAGAGCCTTTGTATCTCTCCTTGTTATCGTTATAGTAGTCACTCAAAGTAGTTTGATTTACATCATTTTTATTTGACTCTATAAAGTATGTTTCTAGACCGTATATAGTCTTTGTCATATAGTTGTTTTTATCTGTTTCCCAAAGATTCTTTAGTTCTTTTTCATCTATTTTTATATCACTTTGATTAGCATTTATTATCTGTATTGCTAATTTGTCTTGCATAAAAAAGCTTGCTTCCATCATTGCAATGTCTTCTTTGCTAGCTGGTAAATTTAAAATAGTTCTAAGCTTATCAAGTAGTATTGTTAGTTTTAAATTTTCTTCAAAATCAGTTGGATTTATTCTAGCTCTTCTTAAAATATCGTAGTATAAATTTTTATCAAAAGTACCATCTTTTTGAAATGTTGGATCAGCGATTATATATTTTAAAATATCATCTTTGCTAACACTAAGACCTATATCGTCTGCAAAATTTAATAGTAAATTCTCTTGAATTGTAGCCTGAAGTGCAGCATTTTGTAAGCCTAACTCATTAGCCTTTTCTTGTGTTAATTTGCCATCGAAAAGATTGTTATAGTATTGATATAAGCTATCGTATTTTTGTTGTAGTTCTTGAATGCTTATATTTCTGTGTCCTACTTTTGCTACTGAGGTGGCTCGATTGCTGTTTAAATCATATGCTCCCCAGCCTACAAAGCCTGCTCCAACAAAGGCTATTGTACTTACCCAAATGGTAACAACTAGGTATTTTTTATGTTTTTGCATCCAAGACAACATTAAATTTTCCTTTAAAAGACTAACGAAATTTGTATGATATATTATATAAAATTGCCTTAAATAAGCTTAAAATAGGGGCTTTAAAAATACCTTTGTGAAGAATTTTGCTAACAATTTTTTAGCATTGTTAGCAAAATTCTTAAATACTATAATCGCTATAACCACTAGTTAAATGAAGCAATTTGCAGCTATTTTCTAGCAAAGCTATCTCTTTTGCAAGAAGCTGAGGGCTTCTACTGTATGCGTAAATGCCATATCCTTTAACGATAATAATGTTTGTGTTTTTTTCTAGCATATATCTATAAATTTCAGTTTCTGCACGTTCATACCAGTCATCATATTGTTTTGGATCATAAACAGAAATTTTATCAAATCTCATATACCCAAAATAATCTTTCGGTACAATTTTTTCATGTTTCATCGCGTAGGCAGTTGCGTATGGTGGCATCGCGTAGCAAACAAATCTTGCCTCATTTATATTTTTATAAATATTTAAGTGTATATCAGCATCAAGACTAGCTTCATTCCAACGATAGTCTTTTTTTGATGAAAGAAGTGTCAAATCATCATCTTTTAAATTATCAAAAATGGCATTTTGTTTATTGATTATAAATTGATTTTTTTCGACTCTTGCCGAAATCGAGCCGTGAAAGACGCCAAAAAAATTCTTTCTAAACATAGAAAGTGATATCGTTTTTATCTCATTTATTGAGTGTTCTAGCTCCATTTTTTCTCCTACGTTTAAGCGATTATATTTAAGCTATCTTAAAATTTATGTAAAATTTTGTGTAATGATAGCTTTTTAAGTAAAATTTCGATAAATTTTCCACACTATTTACTATAAAGAGGCAGCGTTGCAAAGTCCACATATCAGTGTTTTACTTGATGAAGTTCTATCTTTTTTTAAAAATTTAAATGGAAATTTTATAGATTGTACGCTTGGATATGCCGGACATTCTAGTGCCATTTTATCTCAAAACGAAAATTTAAATTTAATTGCCTGTGATAGAGATAACGAAGCTATAAATTTTTCACTAAAAAAACTTGAGCCATTTGGTAGTAGGGTTAAAATTTATAAAAGTAACTTCTCTGAATTGACTAGCAAGCTAAGTCAAGAAGAAATTTTAAATGTTAGAGGAATTTTGGCTGACATTGGTGTTAGCTCGCTTCAGATAGATAAAGATGATAGGGGCTTTAGTCTTGGCTCAAGTACGCTTGATATGCGCATGGACAAAGAGCGAAATTTTAGCGCATTTGACGTTGTAAATGATTACTCTTTTGACGAGTTGGTTAGAATTTTTAGAGATTATGGCGAGATAAAAAATGCTGCCGGGATTGCGAACAAGATTATAAATGCTAGAAATTTTGGCAAGATAACAAGTGCAAAAGAGCTTGCAAATTTAATAGGTACAGCCCAGATAAAAGGGCGCGGAGTTAGCCCTGCGATACTCGCCTTTCAAGCGATTAGGATAGAGGTAAATGGTGAGCTAGATGAGCTAACAAATTTACTTGATAGTATAGAAAAATGTGGGTTTAAAGATTGTCTTGTGGCGATTATTACATTTCACTCGCTTGAAGATAGGATCGTAAAAGAGCGCTTTAAAAGATGGGCGAATAGCTGTATCTGTTTACCTGGTGTTTATAGATGTGAATGCGGAAACAATCACGAACTAGGAGAAATTTTAACCAAAAAGCCACTAACAGCAAGTAGCAGTGAGCTAAAGATAAACTCGCGAAGTAAGAGCGCAAAACTTCGAATTTTTAAGATAAAAGGATAAAGATGCAAGAAAAAGAAGAGCTGTTGACGCTTCACGACGAGGAGCAAAAACGTGAGGTAAATTTAAGCTTTAAGACATTAGTGATGGTCTATTTAGCTGTTTTTATAGCTCTAGCTATATTTTTGCCAAAAATTTACATAGCAAATCAAATTTATTATATAAGTAGAGATATAGCGGATGTTAGCGGTAAGCGAGATATGCTTTTAGAGGAAAATAGAGCTCTTAATATAAAGCTCGAAAATTTACGTTATAAAAATCAAATTTTAAACACTATGCAAGAGCGCCAATGGAAATAACGAAACATTTAAAGCTTTATTTATTCTCATCTAAATTTTGGCGATTCAATTATATTGGCAAATAATATAGCCATTTTGTATATAACTACACAAAAATAAAATTAGCTCAATAAACAAAGCCTATTTTTAACTTGCTAATTACTTTCTTTTTGAGAGATTAGCTTTTCATATATATATTGTTCTAAATCTTTTTTTGATATGTCATTTTTTATAGCAGTATTATAAATTTCTTCGACCTTGCTTGAATACTTTTCATAGCTAAAATAGGGAAAATGCACACTCCAGGCTTTCTTGATAAGATCGTGACTTATCTCTCTTCTTGCCCAAACTTTAAACATATCAAAGCCAATGAAAACGGCCGAAGTGACGACAGCAGTCGCTATTATCGATATGTGCGCATCAGTTTTTGCTAAAAAATGATGCGTGATGATTAACAATGGAAATAAAATGACAAAACAGATAAGTGCGTAAATCTGATAGAGCTTGATGTGATTAAATCTAAAATTTAACTTTGCTCCGTCTATTAGCATACCTTCGTTAAAAAGGGCATTCGCTTCAAGTAGATCCCTAAATAAAACTGGCTGTTTTGAAACAAAAAAAACGTTTTTTATGATTCTATCTTTTAAAGTTTCTTGCATTTTTTATAGACTTTTTACCTTTGAAATTTTGTCTCATTATATCTAAGAATCTATAAATTCAAACAAAATTAGATACAATTTGCCCAAAATTTAAGGAGCTAAAAATGGCAGATCAAGCTTTACAAACCGTTTTTTTAAACGGAGAATTTTTGCAAAAAGATGAGGCAAAAGTTAGTGCTTTTGATAGAGGATTTATATTTGGTGATGGAATTTATGAGGTTGTGCCTGTGATAAATTCAAAAATGGTTGATAAAGATGGATTTTGGGCGAGGTTTGAAAGAAGTTTAAATGAAATAGATATAAGCTTGCCCTATGAAAAGGAAAAATTTGAAGCGATCTTAAACGAGATAATCTCCAAAAATGCCTTAAAAGAGGGCGGAATTTACATGCAAGTAACAAGAGGCGTGGCGTTTAGAAATTTCTATTTCATAGAAAATTTAACACCAAGTGTCTTTATTTTCTGTTACGAGGGTGAAATTTTAAACAATCCTGCTGCAAAAACTGGCATAAAAGTCGTGAGCGTCGAGGATATCAGGTGGAAAAGGCGTGACATCAAGTCTATCTCACTTCTGGCTCAGTGCTACGCTAAAAATAAAGCTCACAAAAAAGGTGCAGATGAGGGCTTTATGGTAGAAAATGGCTTTGTTACAGAGGGCTGTAGCTCGAGTGCTTTTATCATCAAGGATAAAACTTTAATTACAAAACCACTTTCAAATGAAATTTTGCCAGGAATTCGCCGAATGAGACTTTTAAAGATTGCTAAAGATATCGGCCTTAAGATAGAGGAGCGAAAATTTAGCATGGATGAAGTTTATGGCGCTGATGAAGTCTTTATCTCGGCTGCAACACTCATACTCTTACCAGTCGTTTATGCTGATGGCAAGGCAATAAATGGCGCAAAAGTGGGAGAAATTTCAAGCAAACTTCGTGAAATTTATGCTGGTGAACTTTTAAAAGAAGCTGGACTTTGAGAGAAAAAATCTTAATAAGTGCTTGCCTAGTCGGCATAAATTGTAAATTTAACGGCGAAAATAATCTCTTAAATAAAGATGTTTTGGATGAAATTTCAAAGAGATATCATCTGCTTTTTGTTTGTCCAGAGGTTTACGGTGGGCTTAGTACGCCAAGGGAGCCAGCTGAGATGAAAAATGGTGCAGTTATTTGTAAATTTTCAGGTAAAGATGTGAGCGAAAATTTTAAAAAAGGAGCAGAAATTTGCCTGAGAATAGCCAAACTAAATGGTTGCAAAAAGGCTATTTTAAAATCAAAAAGTCCAAGTTGTGGAAGTGGACAAATTTATGACGGAAGTTTTAGTAAGAGGCTTATTTTAGGCGATGGCATCACAGCAAAACTGCTAAAAGAAAATGAAATTTTAGTTTACGTCGAAGATGAGATAGTAGGGTTTGATGTTTGATAGGCTAAAAGACAACATTATACTTGAGGTGATTTTTAAGTACATCATCTTGTTGTTGCTTTTTATCTGTGTGATCGGTCTTTTTATGAGCGGCGTTCTTTTCTTGAATGGGGAGATGAGTGAAAATTCGCTGAATTTACACATTTTCTTTGGCTTTAGTTTGGTTGTCTTGACGATTGTTCATAGTTATGTTAAGAAAAAAAAGTTAAAGAAGCTAAGCCTTGAGTTTAAAAACATCTTAAATCACAAGCCAGTGCAGATGGATTGTAACACTACTAGATTTTTAAACGCTCTAAATGATGTAAAAGTGGGCGAGCTTTCAAAGAAATTTGGCTCGGATATTGTAAAAATTTTGAGATCAAATGACATAAAAGTAAAAAGCGAGAATGAGACGATGAAACAAATTTGTAAAAACAACGATGAAAAGATGTTTTATGTTTTTGTTTTGATTGTAGAAGCTATTTTTAAGGATAAGGAAAAAAGTTGAAAAAGGGCATATTTTTAGCATTTAGTGTTGCTTTGTTTTTGGGATGTTCGCAGACCCAGCCAAAGCCAAGTGTGCAAAATTCTTTACCGGATGAAAATGTATATAAGCCAAATGAACGCATTAGTTTGCTTGATTTTGAAATGAAGCAAGATGCCTCGTCGCTACCGAAAAATATGCAAAGTGCAAGCTTTGACCAAGAAGAAATTTTAAAAAGAAGGTTTAAGGTTTTTACATTAAGGGGCGTAAAATTTAATCCAAACGATGTCTTTTGGGCATTTAATATATATAAGCCAAGCGAAAAGAGAAAGTATTTTGGCTCAAATTTTAGACAGATACCTCAAAGCTGGTTTGACGCACAAAAGGACAATGCAAATTTTTCAGCTCTTTCAAGCATATCTGCTTATGCTTTAACTTCGGCAAACACAGCTTTGAGAAATTTTCCAACCGATGAGCCGATATTTTTAAATCCGCAAACTCCAGGAGAGGGCTATCCGTTTGATTATCTGCAAGAATCAACCCTAAGCATCGCTCACCCACTTTTTGTCTCACATCTTTCTAAAGACAGGGCATGGGCATTTGTTAGCGATGATGCGGTTTGGGGTTGGGTAAAGGTCGAGGATATTAAATTTATAAGCGACGATGAGGCAAATGCCTATCAAAAATCAAGTTTTGTGACTATAAAAACGGATAAAATGCCAGTTTATGATAAGGCCGGAAATTTCTTGTTTTATTCAAGAGTTGGAGCGATACTGCCAGTTTTAACTCAGGATAGTAAAAATTACTACGGTAAAATTTATGTAAGAAATCTCTTGAGAGAATTTGTGTTGCCAAAGTCTGTTGGCGCTCTTTTTCCTCTTAAATTTAATGACTCAAATCTAAAAACACTTATTAGTTCCCTTCTTACTCAGCCTTATGGTTGGGGTGGGGTCGATAAGCTAAGGGATTGCTCGCTTTTTACCAAAGATCTGCTAGCAAGTTTTGGCGTGTGGTTACCCAGAAACTCAAGAGCTCAAGCAAATATGGGGCAAAAATTTGATCTAAAAGGACTTAGTAACGCCGCTAAGACAAAAGAGATAAAAGAAAAAGGTGTGCCATATCTTACACTCGTGCATCTGCCAGGGCATATCATGCTTTATGCTGGATACAAGGGCGATGATATATATGTGGTGCATGATGCTTGGGGGTTAAAAACCGAAAATAACGGCAGGGCGTTAATCGGTGCTACGGCAGTCACTACATTAAACATCGGACAAAACAGAAGCGATATACAAAACTCAAATTTGCTTATTTCAAAGGTCGATTCTATAAATGTGATAAAGCCCGAAAATGTAATAAGTGATAAAGCTAGAAAAATTTTAGCTTTACAAAGGGCTTATGATGTTAAGGTTGAGGATAATTTGGTCAAATTCGGTGATGGAACAATATTTGTCTATGATGACTTTAAACAAAAAGATGATGAGTGTAGTATTGGTGCTGATATAGAGGATATGAATGCGCTTGATTACGCTGCATTTTCGCCGCTTAGCACTGCACTAAGTGATGCTGGCAGATGTAGAAACTACGAGCTTTTAGGCAAAATTTATGGCTCAAGCGAGAGCGAGGTAAAAGCAAATTTGGTAGATGTCGTTTGGCTAAAAGATAGCTTTGCGATGAAACTACCATTTAACTCTAAAAATGGAGCCGCAGCTGCTTTACAAGATGTAAGTAATGAGCTAAATGAGATGGTAAAACATGATATGAGTTTGCTCGAGTATTTAAAAGATCCAGGCGGGACATTTAAGTGGCGCATCATCGCTGGCACAAACCGCTTGAGTCCGCACAGCTACGGCATTGCGATCGATATAAATGTGAAAAAGAGCCACTACTGGCAGTGGAGCAATGGCTATCAAAACCTCATCCCTGAAAAGATAGTGCGTGTTTTTGAAAAACATAAATTTATCTGGGGTGGACGCTGGAAGCACTTTGATACGATGCATTTTGAGTATCGCCCAGAGATGTTTGAGTAGATGAAAGATCAAATTTTAGAAATTTTATCTCGCTCAAACGTCTTTTTAACAGGCGGTGGCGGTGTTGGCAAGAGCTATCTAACTGCCTCTGTCATCAGATACTACAAAGAAAATTTTAAAAACGTCATAATCCTTGGCTCAACTGGTATAAGTGCCGTTAGCCTTGGAGGAGTTAGCTTGCATAGTTTTTTTAAATTTGGCTACTGTAAGGACTATGAGGAGCTAAGGCGCTTTGACTATCATCAAAAAGACAAACTAAGCAAGCTAAGAAATATGCTAGATGCATGTGATCTGCTTGTAATTGATGAAATTTCAATGGTGAGCTCAGATTTAATGGAGATGATAAGATACCGCTTACTTACTTCCAAATTTAAAGGTAGGGTGCTTATAGTGGGTGATTTTTATCAGCTTCCGCCAGTGCAAAAGGAGCAAAACGAAAATAGGCTTTTTAATTTTTTATACGCTTTTAACTCCAGTGCGTGGGAGGATATGAAATTTACAAATGTCGAGCTACTGGTCTCAAAGCGTACAAACGATCTTAAATTTTATGAGATTCTCTCTCGTCTTAGAGTTGGCGAGCTAGATGATGAAATAATTAGCTATATAGAGAGTTTAAGAGTGACCAAGATAGAGCCAGATGATGATACAAGTGTACTTTTTGGCAGAAATGCCGAGGCTGAAATGCTAAATCAAAAAAGGCTCTCAGAGCTTAGCACGCCACTTGAAATTTCAAACTCAGATGTGAGCATTTTGGATGAAAATTTAGATAAAAAAGAGTTTGAAAAATGGGCAAATACGCTAAATATCTCAAGGGATTTGGAGATGAAGATAGGCGCTAAGATCATCTTTACGTCAAATAAATGGGGTGAGTACTATAACGGTGAGCAAGGCAAGATCATGCAAATCTTAAAAGAAAACGGAGTCATCTCAAGCGTGATCGTGAAAAAAGATAGCGGCGAAATTTGCGAGATAGAAAAAGCCGCTTATATATTTAGTTCGTTAAATTTAAACGAAGATGAGATCGAAGAAAATGTACAGGCATCGCTCTATCAGTTTCCATTTAAGCTTGCTTACGCTCTAACTATCCACAAATCTCAAGGAATGAGCATAAACTCGCTCATTTGTAATATCAACCATATTTTTGCCAAAGGACAACTCTATGTCGCACTTTCTCGTGCAGTAAGTCCTAAAAATTTAAAACTTTTTTATGATAAAAAAAGTGATTTTAGGCAGCATTTAAGAAAAGTGGTTAAAATTGACGACGAAGTTAAGAAATTTTACCAAGAAAACGTATTTTTGCATATTAAGGAGAATTTATGAGAAAGCTATTTTTAAGCCTTGCTTTTTGTGTTTTTGCATTTGCAGACGTGCTAAAAGTAAGAGATTTTCAAACAGATATTTATTCAAAAGCTGGACAAAATTTAACAAAAAAGATAAATATGAACCTTGAAGTTGTCGGACGTGATGTTGAAGAAAATGAAGCGTATGTGCTTGATGCTTTAAACATAATAGTTGGTAGCTTTTACGTGGAAGATATTTTAACCTCAATGGGAAAAGAGAAATTTAAAGAGCTTTTCATAAAATACGCAGCCAAAAAGCACTCTCTTGATATCGATGATGTGCTTATCTTAAATATAAAAGTGATAAATAATCTTGAGCTAAGCGAGATCATAAAAGCAATAAAAAGCCAAAATTTATGCTCCGATCCAAGTGTTAATGAAGAGATTATAACAAAACCAGAAAAGAAGAAAAAAGGCAATGAGATCATCATCTCGCCAGATCCAAATGACGTAGTTCAAAAGCCTATTGATCTAAATAATGTTCAAGAATTTGGAAAAGATTTTGGAGAAAAGTGAGTAAATTTGGCTAAAGCTAGCCAAATTTATTGATTTACAATGTCATAACCTTGAGGAATGACAGGAGTTAGCGTCTCTTGTGGTATGAGCGCGTCTTTTACTGGGTTGCTTAGAGTTATTTTTATCTTATTTGAAAGCTTGTCTTTATAGTCAATCGTCGTTGGAAGCGTGTTTTTAATAGTTATAAAGTACTCAACTCCGTCGTATATTGCTTTGTAAAGTGTTGGTTGAATTTGCTCCGCATGAGCCAAGATTTGTGTCAAATTTGGCGTATCATCAAGCTTTGAAATGATGGCTTGCTCGAGCTCGTCCTCAATCACGATCACACGCTCTTTGTTAAAATAAATTCTTTTTGGCGTTGGACTTTCATATATCCAAAGTGCAGTATTGTCGTTTTTTGCGTAAAATCTACCCTTATAATTTATGCTTTTGCCTTCGCTAAATACAGTTTGCGTAAAGTCACTTTGAAGGCTTTTGAAATTTAAGCCAGCACCAAATGAGCAAACTGCAACGAGAGATGCAACTAGAAATTTTCTCATTTTTTATCCTTTTTTGGCGTATTCTAGCCCAGTTTAATTAAATAAATAGTTAAACTATGCTAAGATCCAAAGTTTAAAAATTTAGGAAGGTAAAATAATGATTTCATCGGTATTTAGAAAGATATTTGGCACCAAAAACGATAGAGAAGTCAAAAAGTATATAAGACGCGTTGCACAGATAAATGCACTCGAGCCAACTTATGAAAAGATGAGCGACGATGAGCTTAAGATCAAATTTAATGAACTAAAAGCCCAAGTAGTAGAAGAAAAAGTCACTTTAGATGAAATTTTAAATGATGTTTTTGCGATCGTTAGAGAGGCTAGCAAAAGGGTGCTTAAGATGCGCCATTTTGACGTACAGCTAATAGGCGGAATGGTACTAAACGAGGGTAGGATCGCTGAGATGAAAACGGGCGAGGGTAAGACCTTGGTGGCGACTTTGCCAGTTATATTAAATGCGATGAGTGGCAAGGGCGTGCATGTAGTGACCGTAAACGACTACCTTGCAAAGCGTGACTCTACGCAAATGGGCGAGCTTTATAACTTTTTAGGCTTAAGTGTCGATGTGATACTAAGCGGTGGATACGATGATAACGTAAGACAAGCTGCTTATAACGCCGATATAACATATGGCACAAACTCAGAATTTGGCTTTGACTATTTACGTGACAATATGAAATTTGAAGCTGGTCAAAAGGTGCAAAGAGGCCATAACTTTGTTATCGTGGACGAGGTCGATAGCATCTTGATAGACGAGGCTAGAACTCCGCTTATAATCTCTGGCCCAACAAACCGCACGCTTGATGGCTATATAAGAGCTGATCAAGTCGCAAAACAGCTTACTAGAGGTGCTCCAGCTGATCCAAACGTGCCAGGTTCAAAGCCAACGGGAGACTTTATAGTAGATGAAAAAAATAGAACGATAATGATCACAGAAGCTGGCATAAGCAAGGCTGAAAAATTATTTGGTGTTGAAAATTTATATAACCTTGAAAATGCTATACTAAGCCACCACTTAGATCAAGCTCTAAAAGCTCACAATCTCTTTGAAAAAGACGTTCACTACGTTGTAAAAGAGGGCGAAGTTGTTATAGTTGATGAATTCACCGGACGTCTAAGCGAGGGTAGACGCTTTAGTGAGGGACTTCACCAAGCACTTGAAGCAAAAGAGGGTGTAAAAATCCAAGAAGAGAGCCAAACGCTAGCTGATACAACATATCAAAACTACTTTAGGATGTATAAAAAGCTTGCAGGTATGACTGGTACGGCTCAGACTGAGGCCACTGAGTTTTCTCAAATTTACAACCTTGATGTTATCTCGATCCCTACAAATGTGCCAGTTATCAGGATCGACTCAAATGACCTTATCTATAAAACCCAAAACGAGAAATTTAAGGCTGTTATCGACGAGATCAAAAAAGCTCACGAAAAGGGCCAGCCAGTGCTCGTAGGAACCGCAAGTATCGAGCGAAGTGAAGTGCTTCACGAGATGCTCAAAAAAGTTGGCATCCCACACTCTGTGCTAAATGCTAAAAACCACGAAAAAGAGGCTGAGATCATCGCACAAGCTGGTGTAAAAGGCGCTGTAACTATCGCTACAAATATGGCCGGACGTGGTGTTGATATCAGGATCAACGACGAGGTTAGAGACCTTGGCGGTCTATATATCATAGGCACCGAAAGGCACGAAAGTAGAAGGATAGATAATCAGCTGCGTGGTCGTGCTGGACGTCAAGGGGATCCTGGTATGAGTAGATTTTACCTAAGTCTTGAAGATAATCTTTTAAGAATTTTTGGTAGTGACCGCATAAAAGCGATCATGGATAGGCTTGGTATCGACGAGGGCGAGAGTATCGAGAGTCGCATGGTAACAAGAGCTGTTGAAAATGCTCAAAAGAAAGTTGAGAGCTTGCACTTTGAGGCTAGAAAGCACTTGCTTGAGTATGACGACGTGGCAAACGAGCAAAGAAAGACTATCTACAAATACCGCGATGAACTACTTGATAAAAACTACGATATGAGCGAAAAGATAGCTCAAAATAGAAAAGAGTACGCTGCAAATTTACTTGATACAGCTGAAATTTTCCATGGCGGCTTGAAAGATGACTTTGATATTAAAAATTTATGCTCTATCATCCTTGCAGATTGTGGCGAAGAGATAGACGAGAGCGAGCTAAAAGGCCTAGAGTATGATGAACTAATAGAAAAGATTGCGCAAATTTTTGAAGTAAGATATAACGAAAAAATGAGCGTGCTAAATGAAGATCAAAGAAAAGAGATAGAGAAAATTTTATACCTTCAAGTACTTGATAATGCGTGGAGAGAGCACCTCTATCAAATGGATATCTTAAAAACTGGTATCGGCCTTAGAGGGTATAATCAAAAAGATCCGCTTGTCGAATACAAAAAAGAGAGCTATAACCTCTTTATGGAGCTAGTTAGCAGGCTAAAAAGTGAGAGTGTTAAGACACTTCAAGTGGTGAGATTTAAGAGCCGTGAGGAGCAAGAAGAGCAAGCTAGAATGATGCTTGAAGCTAGTCAAAATTCTGAAAATGAGCATTTAAGCTACAACAACCAGGACGAGAAATTTACACCAGAGAAAAAGATACCAAGAAACGCTCCATGCCCTTGTGGAAGCGGTAAAAAATATAAAGATTGCCACGGCAAAAGTGGCCCTAAAAAAGGCATATTTGCTTAAAATTTCTACTTTTAATAAGGCGCCAAAAGCGCCTTAATCTTTTAAAGGCTATTTGATGACAAGCTTACCAAAGTACCTATTTTTTAAATATTTAAGATTTGATAAAACTCAGCCATTTATCACTCTAAGTGCCTTGCTCGCCTTTCTTGGCGTTAGCATCGGACTTATGGTCTTAATCGTTGCGATGGCGATTATGAATGGATTTGATAAAGAATTTGAGCGTAAACTTTTTACGATGAACTATCCAATAACCGTTCAAAGTGCCTTTAAAGGCTCTATTGATGATGACTTTGTTGATGAGCTAAAGGCTAGATTTAGCGACCTAAAATTTAGTCCATTTATAAGCACACAGGTCATTTACCGCTCGGCAAATGCACTTGAGGGCGGACTGGTTTATGGCGTAAATTTTAAAGATGAAAAACAGATAAACTCAGTCGTAAATGAAGCCTTAAAAGATAAAGAGCTAGATGGTTTTGAGATACTTGTGGGAAGTGGCATAACGAGCGAGTTTAGACTAAGAGATGATGAGAAACTAACGCTTATCTTTACAAAGGCTGATCCTGCTGGCTTTTCACTAACGCCAAAGATGAAGCGCTTTGGTATCGGTGGCTCATTTACATCTGGGCTAATCGCCTACGATAAGGCGTTTTCATATACTTCAGTTGATGCTTTGAGGAAAATTTTAGACTATCCAAAAGGCGTTTATGATGGAATTCATATTTTTTCAAGTAAGCCATTTGATGATATAAAAAGGGTGCGTGAGGGACTTCCAGCTGGCGCTGTTGCCATTGGTTGGTGGGAGCAAAATGGCAATTTTTTCTCAGCGCTCGCACTTGAAAAACGAGCACTTTTTATCGTTTTGATGCTAATTATACTTGTGGCGTCGCTAAATATCATAAGCTCGCTGCTAATGACAGTGATGAACCGCAGGCAGGAGATCGCCTTGCTTTTAGCGCTTGGTGCTAGTAAAAGTGAGATAAAAAGAAGCTTTTTCTATCAAGGGCTAGTAATAGGGGGCGGTGGCATTATATTTGGCTTAGTGCTTGGCTTTTTAGGGCTATTTTTGCTTGGAAATTTCAACATTATAGACTTGCCGGCTGACGTTTATGGCTCAAGCAAACTACCACTCGAGCTTTCAACCATCGATCTTGTGCTTATTGTAGTTGGAGCTGTATTTATCGTGGCTATCTCGTCTTATTATCCAGCTAAAAAAGCCACAGAAGTAAATGTGCTTCAAACTTTAAGAAATGAGTAGAGCCTAGAGACTTAGGCTTGCTCATTGCTTGTAAAAGTTATTTTTAAAAGATTATTTTAAAACTGGAATAAACTCGTAAAATTCTAGGATAAATTTATACTTTTACGCTCTTATATCATGATCGATTTTGCATTGAAGAGCCTCGTGTACGAGTGTTTTTGCCATGACGCGCTCTTCGCTTATAAGGTGGAAATTCTCGCCTAGCTCGCCAAAGATATCTTTGTTGCCCTCGCCATTTGCTTTGATGATCGTTTGGATATTTGCGCCGTAGTCTTTGATCTTTTGCGCGATTAGCTCAACTCTTTGCTCGTTATTTACAGTTATGATGACAGCGGCTGCATCGTCTAAGCAAGCGTTTTCAAGAGTGTTGCTTTGAAGCACATTTCCTAAAAATACATTTTCCCCGCGGCTCCTACCAAGCTCGACTAGGCTGATATCATTATCAAGCACGATGTATAAAAGCTTTGTCTCTTTTAGTCTTAAAACTACCTCTTGACCGAGCCTATCATAGCCAAAGACTACGATGTGATTTTTTAGTTTTTGTGGTTTTAAGGTCTCGTTTGACTCAACTACCATCTCACGCTCTACAAGATCAGCTAAGACATCAAGCTTTTTAAGTATAAAAGGTGTTGCAAACATCGATATAACAGAGGCTGCGATGAAAATTTGAGCTGTTTGTATATCAAGTAAATTTCTAGTAGTCATTAGTCCAAAAACAGCTAGTGCAAATTCGCCTATTTGACAAACACTAAGTGCGGTTTTTGCAGCAACTCTTCGCTTCAAATAGATATTTAAGATAGCAAAAACAACAACCGCTTTTATAACCATGACACTAAATACTAGGCCAAGAACAAGCCAGATGTTTGAGATGACGACAGCAAAATTTATCTGCATACCAACGGTTATAAAAAATAGCCCTAAGAGCAAATCTCTAAAAGGTATGAGATCAACTTCGATTTGGTGTTTATACTGTGTCTCAGCCATCATCATACCGGCCAAAAATGCACCCAAAGAGTATGAGAAGCCAAAGAAGTGAGCCAAAGTGCTAGAGCCAACGACCATAAATAAAATCGTAGCTATAAAAACCTCTTGCGAATTTGTTTGAATAACTTTATAAAATATCCAGTTGATGACATATTTACCAAGTAAAAATAGCACAACAATAAGAATAATCGCACTTGTAAATGTCTTTAGTAAAAGCTCATTTATTGAAGCATCTTGCGAGCTAAACATATCTATCATAAGCAAAATAGGGATGACGGCAATATCTTGGAATAGTAAAATTCCAAGTGCTTTTCTACCGTAAATTTTACTCACATCGCCACTATCGTTTAGCGTTTTTAGCACGATCGCAGTTGATGAGAGTGCAAGCGCAAGACCTGCAATAAGTGCCGTTTCGTCTTTTAAGTGAAGGGCATAATAAAGCATAACGCCCATTATAAAGCCACTTAAACAAACCTGTAAGCCACCGTTTAAAAAAACCTCTTTTTTCATGCCCATTAAGTGTTTAAAGCTAAACTCAAGCCCAATGGTAAACATCAAAAATGCGATACCAAATTCCGCGATATGAGAAATTTCATCATTGCTTTTTAGGTTGAAAAATTCTGATATAAGCGTACCAGTTACGATGTAACCGATGATGGTTGGTATCTGAAATTTCTTAAAAATGACGTTTAACGCGACTGAGATCGCTGCAACAAGCAAGAAACCTTCTAAAATTTGTTCCATATATTATTTTTTGCCTTCATAAAATACAAGATCAAAGCTACTTTTTCTCTTTACAAGCGATCTTTTGGTGCTTGTTTGACTGGTAGCTTCGTGTAATTTTTTATTTAGCTCATCAATAGTTGATTCTAAATCGTCAATTTTTTCTTTCAACTGAAGTATCACATCAACGCCGGCTAAATTTACACCTAGTTCACGGGTTAAATTTAGTATAGTTTTTACGCGATCAACGTCTTTTTGTGAGTAGAGCCTCATCTTGCCATCTGTTCTTGATGGCTCGATAAGTCCCTCTCTTTCATATTGTCTTAAAGTTTGTGGATGTATGCTTAAAACCTTTGCAACAACGCTTATTAAAAAAAGTGGTTCTTCATAATTTTGCATTTTTTACTCCGGTAATTTTTCTTTTAACTCTTTTACTAAGCCCTCATCAAGCTCACTGATATTTGGAAGTTTTACCCTGGCTTTTAGGTAAAGATCTCCGTAAATTCCGCTCTTTCTGTTTTGCACGCCATATCCTTTTAAACGGATCTTTGTACCTGTTTTTGAGTTCTCAGCGATCTTGATCGTGACATCTTTTTTATAAGTATGTACATCGACTTTTCCGCCAAAAAGCATAGTTTTTAGTGGAATTTCTATATCTTTATAAAGATCGTCTCCGACTCTTTCATATTCGTCGCTTGGCTCAACGCTAATAGCAAGTATAAGATCGCCTTTTTGACCACCAGCGCTCTTGCCTTTGCCTTTTACGCGAAGCTTCTCGCCACCTTCTATGCCACTTGGAATTTTTATCTTAATGCTTTCGCCATTAAAATTTATCTTATGTTCGCCACCAGTTACAGCTACGTCAAATGGTATAGAAATTTTTGCATTTACGTCTAGACCAGCTCCGCCAAAGCCAAATCCACCACTGCTAAACCCATCAAAGCCTCCAAAATTACTACCAAATCCGCTGCTAAATTTGGCTCCACCGCCACCAAAGCTACCTGAGAAGATATTCTTTAAAATTTCGTTTAGATCGCCCATATCGGCTGAGCTACTGGCAAAGTCGTGGAAATTTTGACCGCCAAACATAGTATCGCCGTACTGGTCGTATTGAGCTCGTTTTTTATCGTCACTTAAAATTTCATAAGCAGCATTTATCTCTTTAAATTTATCTTCTGCTCCAGGGTCTTTATTGATGTCTGGGTGATATTTTCTGGCAAGTTTTCTATAAGCTTTTTTTATCTCGTCGCTTGAGGCACCCTTTGAAACCCCTAAAGTCTCATATAAGCTTTCACTCATATATTCTCCTTATATTTTTTTGATACGAATTATATCACAAAGCTTTAGTCTATGCAAGTCAAGTTTATTTTTGTTTAATAACAAGAAAAAGTGTTAAGATTTTATTTTTTCACTATATTTATAATTTGCAAAAATTTTTAGATTAAAGGAAAAAAATGAAAAAGATTGTGCTAATTTCATTAGTAGCAGCTTCTTTTTTAGTGGGGGCTGATATTAAATTTAATGAAGCTAACTCTAATATCACGAGAGTCTCGCCACTTAGCGATAAAAATAGCGTACTTTCTTATTATGACTCGATCGCTCAGGCAAAGCTTTCAGTTGTAAATATCTCAACTACAAAAACGGTAAATAACGCTGGTATTGAGCAGATGTTTAATGACCCTTTCTTCAATGAATTTTTTGGATTTAACTTTGCAAAACCAAAAGAAAAAGAAAAAACTACTTCGCTTGGTTCTGGCGTTATTATCTCAAATGATGGATATATCGTTACAAATAACCACGTTATTGAAGATAGCGACCAAATAGTCGTAACCCTTGCAAATGGTGGCAAAGAGTATAAAGCAAAGCTAATAGGAAGTGATCCAAAAACCGATCTAGCCGTCGTAAAGATAGAAGTAAACGGACTAAATGCTATCACTTTTGCAGACTCATCAAAGCTGCTTGATGCAGATGTCGTATTTGCAATAGGTAATCCATTTGGCGTTGGTGAAAGTATCACTCAAGGTATCATTTCAGGGCTAAATAAAGATAATATCGGCCTTAATCAATATGAAAATTTCATCCAAACAGACGCCTCGATAAATCCTGGCAACTCAGGCGGCGCTTTAGTTGATAGCAGGGGATATTTAGTCGGAATAAACTCAGCCATACTTTCAAAAAGTGGTGGCAATAACGGCATTGGCTTTGCGATCCCATCAAATATGGTAAAAGATATCGCTAAAAAGCTGATAACTGACGGCAAGATCGAGCGTGGCTTTATCGGCGTTACGATTGCAAATTTAACAGATGAGCAAAAAGAGCTTTATACAAATAAAGAGGGTGCTTTAATAAGTGGCGTAGAGCAAGGCATGCCAGCAGATGAGGCTGGACTAAAAAGAGGTGATTTGGTCATATCAGCTAACGACAAAGCTATAAAAAACGCAAATGATCTTAAAAATTTCATCGGTTCACTAACTCCAAATAGCAGCGTTGATATAACTTACGAGCGATCAAATAAAGTGATGAATGCAAAAATCAAGCTTGCAAACGCTGATCACAATTCAAAAGACATAGCAAAAAGCATTATAATCGAAGGACTTAGTGTTAGCAATCTAAGCGATGAGATAAGATATAAATACAAAATCAGCCCAGATACTCAAGGCGTGCTAGTAACTGACGTAAAATCAGGCTCAAAAGCTGAAGACTTTGGCTTTGAAAGAGGTGATGTGATCGTGCAAGTTGGTGAAGAGAGTATAAAAGATCTTCAAACATTTGCAAATACAATCAAAAATACAAAAGGTAAAAAGACACTAGTGTGGATAAATCGCGGTGGTATCATACAAGGCCTTGTTATAAAATAATCATTTAAGAGCTGAAATTTCAGCTCTTAACCCTTTTAAATTTTTAAAATCTTAATCTGCTATAATCCTTAAAAATAAATTTACAACAGGAAAGATCATGACTAGAATTTTAATGATAGAAGATGATATGGAGCTTGCTGAAATTTTAACCGAATATCTAGAAAACTATGATATTGAAGTAGTAACTGCTGAAGAGCCATATATCGGACTTTCTACGCTAAATACAAGTAAATTTGACCTAGTGATACTAGATCTTACATTGCCTGGTATGGATGGATTAGAAGTTTGTAAAGAGATCAGGAAAAATCACAATATCCCTATTATCATATCAAGTGCAAGGCATGATATAACAGATAAGGTAAATGCTCTTGATAACGGAGCAGATGATTATTTGCCAAAGCCATATGACCCACAAGAGCTTTTGGCTCGTATCAAAAGTCATCTAAGAAGGCAGAGCATCACCCCAGCAAGTGAGGCGAGAAATTTAAATAAAGACCTGGTTTTAAAAGAATTTGAACATGAAATTTTATTTAAAGGCAGTGTCTTAAATTTAACTGCCGCAGAATACGACATCTTAAAATACCTACTTTTAAAAGAGGGCGGAGCGGTTACTAGAGAGGAGCTTATCTATAACTGCGAGAGCATAAATGAAGATAGCTCAAACAAAAGTATTGACGTCATCATCGGCAGGATTCGCCAAAAACTAAATGAAAATCCAAAAGAGCCAAAATACATCCACGCGATCCGCGGTATCGGCTATAAATTGGTTCTTTGATGCCAAGATCGTCTATATTTATCACGATAACGTTTATCTTTGGACTCGCGCTCGTTTCGATATTTCTAGCCTTTTTGTGGCTCATGGGCTTTGATAAGCAAAACTATACAAGAGAACTAAATAACAAATACTCAAACGTCGCTAGGACAAATTTATTTTATATGGGTGGCATCATAAATAAAGCTCAGTACGACCGTCAGCTTTCAAATATCGATATGCCAGAGATCAAAGACGAGAAGAAAAAGGATGAAATTTTAAAACAAGCGACTGTTTTAGAAGAAATTTCAAGCGATTTAGGCTCAAGCGCGATCTTGCTTTATGATAAGCACCACTACTTAAGGATTGAGCATTTAGACGAGCTAAAGCTTTTAATGGATAAGGAATTTCAGCCTTATAGATACGAGGTGATAAAGGCTGTTTTTCTGGTGGTTGCGGTCATCTTGCTAGGTGCTTACATTTTTGTTATCTATAAAATAAAACCGCTTAGAAAGCTAAAGCGTCAGATCGTAAAATTTGCAAATGGTGAGCTTGATGGCGTACAAAATGTTGGCAACGGCAAGGATGAAATTTCTGAAGTTTCTGAAGCATTTTATGAGGCGGTTTGTCAGATCAAGGCGCTTAATGACTCAAGGCACCTTTTCTTAAGAAACATAATGCACGAGCTAAAAACTCCTATCACAAAAGGGCTAATCGCCGCTCAAATGATAGAAAAAAGTAAAAATCAAGAAAGGCTAATCTCGGTCTTTCACAAGCTTGAAAATTTGATAAACGAACTTGCGGCGATCGAGCAGATAACATCAAAAATAGGACTTAGTAATAAAACGCCATGTTTCATGAGAGATCTCATCGATGAGGCTATCGATATAGCCATGGTAGAAAAAGAGTGTGTTGGTGTCAGTGAGCTTGATGAGGTTAGGGTGCTCGTTGATTTCAAGCTATTTTCAGTTGCTATAAAAAATATGATAGATAATGGCATAAAGTACTCAACTGATAAGCACGTAAATATCGTTGTTAGCAAGGATCATATGAAATTTATAACCCAAGGCGAGAAGCTAAAAAATGATCTTGACTTTTATATCCAGCCATTTATTAAAGGAGAGGATGCGCAAAAAAGTTTTGGACTAGGTTTATATATAGTTAGCAATATACTTGATGCTCATGGACTCAAATTTAGATACGAATACAAAAACGGAATGAATGTTTTTGTTTTTGAAAATTTACAAGATATAATAGTGACTTAAATAAAACATAATAAACAAAAGAGGGCTAAAAATGGCAGCAAAAATTTTCTCACCAGATGATATCTTATCAATAATAGATCTTGAAATAGCTTTTATAAATCGTTATAAAAATGTAAAAGATTATGCAAAAAATTTATCTTTGATATATTTTTCTTTGCCAAGTACTAAAGAGTATAGTGAGCTCTTTGAAAAATTTTTAAGACAAACTGACGTCGTTGTAAGAGAGAATGAACATTATGTGGTCGTGCTTCATGGAACAAATGAAAGAGGAGCTAGCGAACTATTATCAGGTATTCAGGAGTTTTTAAACGCTGAGCCAATTGATTTGATTGTAAGCTATCCAAAAGATGGAAGAAATGCTAAAGAGCTTACTACTAAGCTTCAAGATGAGATAAAAGATAATTACGGCGTATTGCTTGAAATGCTTTCAAATCAAGAAAAATTTGAAGCTTTTGAAAGCATGATTTAATATAATTTTGTGGAGTTTGTTTGGAGAATTTACTACTATTTTTTGCAGTTTTGCTTATAACCAGTATTCTTCTTAGCAAGATCTCTGATAAATTTGGAATTCCATCTTTAATAATATTTTTAGGCGTTGGTATGCTAGCTGGCTCAGATGGGCTGCTTGGTGTAAATTTTGATGATCAAATGATCGCTCAAAATGTCGGCATGCTAGCACTTATGTTTATACTTTACGCTGGTGGGCTAGATACTGATTTTGCAGCGATTAAGCCTATTTTTGGCAGAGGTTTAGCGCTTGCTACACTTGGTGTTTTTTTAACCGCACTAGCTATTGCTCCAGTTGCAAAATATCTGCTTGATTTTACCTGGGCAGAGGCCTTTTTGCTAGGCTCCATCATCTCTTCAACAGATGCAGCAGCTGTTTTTGCCATACTAAGAGCTAAGAAAATTTCACTTAAAAATAGCATTGCACCATTGCTTGAGCTTGAATCTGGCTCAAACGATCCAATGGCGATATTTTTAACTATGACGATCATTCAAATGATCTCACTAAATAGCACTCCAACAGCGACTGAGTGGGCGATTACACTGGTTAAGCAGTTTGGCATAGGTATCGCTATGGGCTATTTATTTGGCGTTGCTTTGCCGGCCATTTTTAATAGACTTCGCCTAAAAAACTGGGGTCTTTATCCAGTTTTTTCTATCGCTTGGATATTGCTTTTATACACACTTTGCTTTAAGGTTGGTGGCAATGGCTATTTAGCTGTTTATATAGCTGGAATTTTTATAAACAAAAAAGAGTTTTCTCATAAGAAAAATTTAGTCGGTTTTCACGACGGTATCGCTTGGACGATGCAGATAGTTGTCTTTTTGACGCTTGGTCTTTTAGTAAATCCTTCCGAGCTTCCAGCAACGGCACTAATGGCGCTTGTTTTGACCTTGTGGCTTATGTTTTTTGCAAGGCCACTTGGTGTTTTTGCATCGCTTGCATTTTCAAAATTTAAGATAAATGAGCAAATTTTTATCTCTTGGGTTGGATTAAGAGGTGTTGTGCCAGTGGTGCTAGCTACCTATGTTTATGTCGATGGTGTGCGTGATGCGGATATGATTTTTAACATTATATTTTTTATGGTTTTGATTTCGATTTTGATACAGGGTATGTCACTTGGCTTTGCGGCTGATAAATTTAAAGTCAAAGAGAGTGAGCAAGAGGATACTAAGCTGGTAGAAAACTCTCCGATTCTAAGCTATACACTTCGTCAGCATACCATACACTATGGCTCAAAATTAATTGGCAAAGATTTGGCTCAGCTTGAGCTTCCAAGCGAATTTTTAATAATCCTAATAAAACGTAAAAATGAGTACCAAAAGCCAACTGGCTCAACAATCTTTGAAGAAAATGACTTGCTACTGATACAATGCGAAAATCAAGTGCTTTATCAAGATACGATTAAGTATTTGACTTATTAAAATTTTTGATAAAACTTGCCACATTTCATTTCTCTTTGTAAATTTTTAAAACTTTACTCGCTTGCCTTAGCAGACTACTAAATTTAACTCTCGCAAGCTTTTTTACTAAATTTAGAGTCGTGATATACTCGCTCGTAAATTTTTAAAATTTTTCTAACATAAACACATACAGTGTGTTAGCATAATTGCATGCTGTCTATAACGTAAGTTAAATTTCTAGCCCAAAATGAGCTAGAAATTTCTTTATTCTAGGGCTTGAGCCAGATCAGCTATCAGATCCTCGGCGTTTTCAAGGCCTATACTAACTCTTATCAGCTCTTTTGTGATGCCAGCTTTGATTAGCTCTTCACTGCTTAGCTGTTGGTGTGTAGTTGAAGCCGGGTGCGTGATGAGCGACTTTGTATCGCCGATATTTACCACGATCTTAAAGAGTTTTACGCGCTCTAACATCTTTTTTGCGCGCTCAAAGCTATCAGTCTCAAAGCAAAATAGCCCATTTGTCATGCCATCTTTAAAGTATTTTTGCGCCTTTGCGTGATCTACGTTGTCGGCAAGTCCTGGGTATGCTACGCTTTTTATATGCTTGTGAGAGTTTAGAAATTTAGCCACTTTTAGGGCATTTTGTGAGTGCCTCTCAACTCTAACAGCAAGCGTTTCGAGACCTTGTATGAGCTGCCAAGAGTTAAACGGAGAGATTACAGCGCCGATGTCACGCACGATAGCAAGCCTCATTCTTAGCGTGTAGATGTCAAAACGATCCGTCATATCAGCATAGACGATGTCGTGATAGCTCGCATCTGGCACATTAAAATGCTCATATCTCTTGTTGCCTTTTAGCTTTTCGTTTAGGTGATTTGCACTTATGACCACACCTGCTAGGCTAAGACCCTGACCGCTCATATATTTGCTAGCACTATGCACGCAAACATCGACGCCATGGCGAAGTGGCTGAAAGATGATAGGCGTTGGCACGGTGTTATCGGTGATGCTAATGATGCCATATTTGTTTGAAATTTCTACGATTTTTTCTATATTTGGGATAGAAATTTGCGGATTTGAGAGCGTTTCAAAAAATATAGCCCTCGTTTTATCATCTATCAAGTCCTCCAGATCATCAGCCGTATCGCTGTCAAAGACTCTGGCCTCTATGCCAAATCTTTTTAGTGTGTGCGTAAAAAGTACTGTCGTGCCGCCATAAATTTTTTTGGCGATGATGATGTTATCACCTGCCTGGGCTAAATTTATGATGCTGTAAAACAAAGCTGACTGACCGCTTGCAGTCGCTATCGCAGCGGCTCCGCCCTCAAGCGCAGCGACCCTCTTTTCAAAGATATCTGTCGTTGGATTGCCAAGCCTTGTGTAGATGTGGCCGCCATCTTTTAGATCAAACCTAGCTGCGGCTGTCTCGGCACTTCCAAAGTCGTAAGCCGTGCTTTGAAAAATAGGCACAGCCATCGTGCCAAAGCCCTCATGTGTGTCGTAGCCTACGTGGATCGCAGCGGTTTCTTGCCTCATTTTTGCTCCTTTTAAGGTGATTTTGGCGTAAATTATACATTAGCAAAGCCAAAATTTAGGGGATAAAATCAAATTTTGATATAATTTGCCAAAAAAAGGAAAAATTTGAACCAAGTTACGGACAAATTTAAACGTGTAAAATATCTTCGTGCGCTAGAAAAATTTGCAAAATCAGCGATAAATGGGCTAAAAAGAGATGACTTTGATGAGACTGAATTTCGCCAAAGAGTGGAGAAAAACGCGAAAGTCATCGAAAAAGTCGAAGCTGTCTATCTTGATCAGCCATACTCAAAGGCACTAGAAAATTTTATAAATTTGCTTATCAAAAACGCCCCAAAAGAGGAGCTTTTGAAGGCGGCAAACCTGCTTGATAAGCTAAAAAATCAAAAGACATATAAAAAAGAGAAACATAAAAATAAATTTAAGGATGAGGATTGAAAGTAGTTATTTTCGATATGGATGGCACTGTAATCGATAGTGGCGAGGCGATATATAAAACGGTAAATGAAGTAAGAAATGAGCTAAATTTATCGCCACTTGAAAAAGAATTTATCATAAAAGCGATCAACGAGCCAGGTAGAAATTTACCCCTTGAGTTTTACGGCATCGACACGCCAAGTAGGAGCTTAAAAGAGGGCTTTGAAGAGAAATTTAAGAAATTTTACGATGAGTGCGCGACTATATATGAGGGTGTAAAAGAGCTTTTGCAAAAGTGCAAAGAGGCTCATTACAAAGTCGTTTTGGCAAGCAACGCACCACACGATACGCTAGAGAAAATTTTAAAGAAAAATGAAATTTACGAGCTATTTGACGAGGTCATAGGCGCTAGCAAGGAGATACCACAAAAGCCTGATCCTGCGATGCTTCACCTAGCTGTTAGTAAAACTAAAGCTAGTAAGGCGATCTTTGTTGGAGATAGCCTAAAAGACGAGCTAGCAGCCAAAAATGCAAATATGCCTTTCTTGCAAGTTAGCTGGGGATTTGGCGAGGAGAGCAAAACTGCCACATATAACGCTAAAAATGTCAGCGAGGCGTGGGAGATAATATTAAATTTTTAACTTAGTTTTAATTGGCTATAATCTTAAGAAATTTTCAAAGAAACAACGATGATAGATATATTTGAGGGCAGTGCGAGAGATAAATTTTATGACATTTTGTTTAACGCAAATGCCGTTTTGGTTAAAAACGAGATAGATAAAATTTTTGAAAAATTTGTGGCTATGAGTGAGCTTTGTGAAAAGCATGGCGTTAGTGAAGATGAGATCAGAAATTTTATAGCCTCAGAGCAAGATAAAATTTATAACGGAGTAAATGACCTATATATCGAGCTTAGTGGAGAAATTTTAAGCCAAAATGAGTAAGATTTTTGCACTCATTGCTTTGCTAACCGCTCTTGTTTTTGCAAAAGAGCCAAATTTTGACCCAAGCTCAGTGCATACATTTGAGCTTAAAAAAGATGAGTGGGCAAGAGTTTTTATAACTGAGAAGCGAACTCAAAGGGTTGAGACGTTTGACTTTCGTTGGACGCTATTTGATAGCACAAATATCACCGTGCAAAGCTTTTTTAGGCGCTATCCAAGGCAGATGGTCTTTTCGCTAAGGCAAGGACAAAATACCTACATGCAGCGAGTTTTGCCTGATTTTACGATGCCGCCAAATGAGAGCGTGAGTCTTTATATATCATTTATTGATTTTAAGGATAAAAAGGCGCATTTTAGGGTGGCTTTGCTAGATGAAAGCAAGCGTGTGGATGTGGGTTTTAGAGATCCAGATGAGGCTAAATAGAAGGATAAAAATGGATAAAATCGATGAAATAATGGGTAAATTTATAAGCGAGCTTGGCTACAAAGAGGCTTTTGAGATGTTTTTAAAGATAAGCTCTGGCAAAAAGCTGCGCTCAAGACTTCTTTTAAAGATCGCAGGCGAGAGCGAAATTTCTCTTAAGCTTTGCGCTATCATCGAGCTTATTCACCTTGCAAGCTTACTGCACGACGACGTCATAGATGAAGCGAATATAAGACGCGGCAAGCCAAGCATAAACGCGCTTTTTGGTAGTAAAAACTCGGTTATGTTGGGCGACATCCTCTACTCAAAGGCTTATTTTGAGCTTACAAAGTTTGATTCAAGCATCGCAGCTATCATCTCAGATGCAGTCAGCAAGCTAAGTATCGGCGAGATGATGGATGTAAAAATGGCTGAAAATTTTAATGAAAACGAGCAAGAATACTTAAAAATGATCTACTATAAAACAGCCGTTTTGATAGAAGCCACGGCTATTTGTGGGGCAAAGCTAGCTGGCAAAGATAGTGAGAAATTTGGAATTTACGGCAAAAATTTAGGCCTTGCGTTTCAGATCGTTGATGATATATTAGACATAACTCAAGATGAGAAAACACTTGGCAAACCAGCGCTCAACGACTTTGTCGAAGGCAAAACGACACTTCCTTACATTTATCTTTATAAGAGCTTAGATGAAGCTGGCAAAGCAAAGCTTAGATCGCTTTGGTCAAAGAAGCTAAACGCGGGCGAAATTTCATGGCTAAAAGAGGAATTTGTTAAGACAAATTCGCTTCAAAAAGCAGTAAATGAAGCAAAAAGGCTTGGGACTGAAGCGATAGAAGCGATAAAAGAGTATAAAAATGCCGAGCTTGAAGGGATCATAAAAAGCATGATAGATAGGGAATTTTAATGCACTATTTAGATATAAGTTTTACATATAAAAATACTGATATTTCGGTTAGAGAAAAGCTTGCATTTGATAGCGATGAGAAAAAAGAGCAAATTTTAAAACTACTAAGATCAAACAAAAGTATAAACGAATGTATGGTTTTAAATACATGCAACCGCGTCGAGATAATTGCAAGCGTTAGTGATCTAGAAAGTGCAACGACGCATGCATTTAGGTGTATGTCTGTATTTTCAGGTGTTTTTGAAGATGAGCTTTATGAGAGGGCTGATATTTATGAAGATAGCGGAGCCGTGCACCACCTCTTTGCCGTGGCAAGCTCACTTGATAGCCTAGTCGTCGGCGAAACGCAGATCGTTGGCCAGATAAAAAATGCCTTTAAATTTGCTTACGATAGCTCAGCTTGCGGCGAACAAATCAGTAAAATCATCCACTATGCATGTAAATGTGCTGCTAAAGTTAGAAATGAAACTCAAATTTCTAAAAACCCGATCTCTGTTTCAAGTGTGGCTGTGGCAAAAGCAAAAGAAATTTTTGGCACGCTTGAAGGAAAAACTGCTATCGTCGTAGGTGCTGGCGAGATGGGCGAGCTAGCAGCAAAACACCTAATCTCAAGTGGCGCAGAAGTCATCATCATAAACAGAAGCTCCGAGCGTGTTGAGCAGCTAGTTGATAGCCTTGGCGATAACGCGAGCTGGGATAGCATTTTAAAATTAAAAGAGTATGTAAATAATTACGATCTAATATTTTCAAGCACCGCAGCCCCGCACGCTATCATCACAAACGCCATAATCGAACCAAGAGAATTTCACAGATACTTTTTTGATATTGCCGTACCAAGGGATATTGATCTTATAAATACAGAATTTATTAGTGTCTATACGGTCGATAGTTTAGAGGAGATAGTAAGGAAAAATTTAGCCCTAAGAGAGGAGCAAGCGCAAAAAGCTTATTCGATCGTAGGTCAAGGCACAAGCGAATTTTTAAAAATTTTAAAAGAAGATATGAGTGTGCCACTAATAAAATCTATCCGCAAACAAGCCGAAATTTGCGCTAAAAATGAGCTAGAAAAAGCGATAAAAAAAGGATATTTAAAGCATAGTGATTATGAGGAGGCGCAAAAGCTCATCCATCAGGTCTTTAAGGCATTTTTGCATCAGCCAACGATGAAGCTAAAAGGGCTTGCAGACGAGGAGAGATCTAGCGAGCTCTCAAATGGAGTTAGATTTTTATTTGATATAAAAGAAGAGCAAAATTTTCAAGTGGGAGATATAGATGAGATTTAGTAAATTTTATGCACCAACGACCAAAGAAGCACCAAAAGACGCCTCTTTACCAAGTCATAAATTTTTAATAAGAGGTGGATTTGTCGAGCAGATAGGCTCTGGTCTTTATAACTATCTACCGCTTGGAAAGATCATGCATGAGAAAATTTCTCGCATCGCGCGAGAGGAGATGGATGAGGCTGGTGCGCTAGAGGTGAGCTTTAGCGTGGTTACTTCAGGCGAGCTTTGGAAGCAAAGTGGACGTTACAATGTCTTTGGCAAGGAGCTTTTACGCTTTAAAGATAGAAAAGAAAATGACTTTGTTATAAGCCCTACAAACGAAGAGGCAGCCGTTGCTTTGGTACGCGGCAAGGTGACTAGCTACAAGCAGCTGCCACTAAATTTATACCAGATAAATACTAAATTTCGTGACGAAGCAAGACCACGCTTTGGCTTGCTAAGAGGACGAGAATTCACAATGAAAGATGCTTATAGCTTTCACTCTAGCAAAGAGGATCTAAAGCGTGAGTTTGACCTTATGGAGGCAACTTATAGCAAAATTTTTACTCGCTTGGGGCTAAATTTTAGAGCTGTTGAAGCTGATAGTGGAGCTATCGGTGGTAGTGGCAGTAAAGAATTTATGGTGCTTGCAAGTAATGGCGAAGATGATATCCTTTGCTGTGAGGCTTGCAAATACGCTGCAAATATAGAGGCTGCTAGAAGAAAAGCTAGAACAACCGATGCTGAAGTGCCAGAGGCTGACGCGGCTAAATTTAAAACGCCAGATACAAAGACTATAAAAGGTGTGGCAGAATTTTTCAAAGTTAGCGAGTTTTATTGTATAAAAGCTGTTATTAAAAAAGCTATTTATGAAGACAGAGAAGAAGTTGTGGTCTTTTTTGTAAGGGGCGATGATGAGCTTCAAGAGACAAAGGCACAAAATGCTTGCAAGGCACTTGAGCTTGTCGATGCTAGTGAAGAAGAGATTATAAAAGCTGGGCTTGTGGCTGGATTTTGCGGACCGGTTGGGCTAAAGGATGTAAAATTTTACATAGACAACGAGCTAAAAGGCGCAAATAATATGATATGTGGTGCCAACGAAAAGGATTACCACTTTGTTGGCGTTAGTGTTAGCGGATTTAACGAAGAGAGATTTAAAGACCTTGTAAAGGTAAAAGAGGGCGATAAATGTCCAGAGTGTGGTGAAAATTTAAAACTTAGTAAGGGTATAGAAGTCGGTCATATTTTTCAACTAGGCGATAAATATTCAGCTGCGATGAATGCGACATATCTTGATGAAAACGGTAAGGCAAAGCCATTTTTGATGGGCTGCTACGGTATTGGTATCAGTAGGCTGATCGCTGTGATGATAGAGGCTAGCCACGATGAGAAGGGCTGCATCTGGAAAAAAGAGTGCGCGCCGTTTGACGTGGAGATCATCATTTCAAATTTAAAAGATGAAGAGGGCGTAAAATTTGCATTTGAGCTTTATGAGAGCCTTAAAAAAGCTGGCGTTAGCGTCATCATCGATGATAGAAACGAGAGATTTGGCGTTAAGATGAATGACTTTGAACTCATCGGCTTCCCTTTTGCGCTACTTGTAGGTAAAGAATTTGCAAATGGTAAGGTTGAGTTCATAACAAGAGATGGTTTAAGCAAAGAAACGATTGGTGCAAACGAAGCCTTTAAAAAGATAAAAGAAAGCTTATGAGATTTTTTGCATTTTTGTTTTTTTTGATAGAAGCGATATTTATCTATCTTTTTGTTGATAAATTTGGCTTTTTAAACTATTTTCTCGAGGTGCTAGTCTCTGGGTTTGTAGGCATTGCGCTTCTTTTAAATGCTGGATTTTCTAGCTTAAATTCGCCTCAAGTGGCGTTTAAAAGCTTTCTTGGCGGAAATTTATTTAGTCAGTTAGGGCTTAGCTTTGGCGGAATGCTTTTGTTTTTGCCAGGAATTTTAACAGATATTTTTGGTATAGCCGTAGTCGTTTTTTCTTTGATATTTAAGAAAAATGTAGCAAAAAACGAGAGCTATCAGGAGTTTAAATTTCAAAATTTTAGCGAACAAAGTACTAAAAAAGATGATGGCGAGATTATCGACGTTGAGGTCATAGAAGAGCCAAAAAGAGTAAATTAGGAGAGATGATGAAAGAGATAAAAATAGCAACTAGAAAGAGTATCTTAGCCCTTTGGCAAAGCGAGCATATCAAAGCTAGAATAGAATCAAAACATAACGATATAAAAGTTGAGCTTATTGGCATGAAGACAAAGGGCGATGTGATCCTTGATACGCCACTTGCGAAGATCGGCGGTAAGGGGCTTTTTACAAAAGAGCTTGAAGATAGCATGCTAAAAGGCGAGACTGACATCGCGGTGCATAGCCTAAAGGATGTGCCAGTAGTCTTTCCAGAAGGGCTTAAGCTAGCTGCGATTTGCTCACGCGAGGATACAAGAGATGCGATGATAAGTGAGAAATTTGCTAAATTTAGCGACCTGCCGTACGGCGCAAAGGTTGGCACAACGAGCCTACGCCGCAAGATGCAGCTACTTATCATGAGGCCTGATCTTGAGATCATCTCGCTTAGAGGCAACGTGCAAACTAGACTTAGAAAGCTAAAAGAGGGCGAATTTGACGCGATAATTTTGGCGATGGCTGGCATAAACCGCCTAAATTTAAAGGCTGAAGTGGCGCACATCTACACATTTGGCTTTGACGAGATGATACCTGCGATGGGTCAGGGTGCTCTTGGTGTCGAGGCTAGAGATGAGAAGCAAATTTTAGATGAGATCTCTTTTCTAAACGACGAAAATGCAGTCATAGAAACGACTATCGAGCGTGATTTTGTAAGCGTTTTAGAGGGTGGCTGCCAGGTGCCAATAGGCATAAGTGCAAGGCTAAAAGGTGATGAAATTTCTATCGATGCGATCGTTGGCCTGCCTGATGGAAGCGAGTATATAAAAGATAGCTTAAAGACTAGCAAAGATAAATTTCAAAGCATCGGCAAAGAGCTAGCGCATAAATTTATAGAAAAAGGGGCGAGAGAGCTTTTAAAGCGCGCTGAAGAGATGGCGTAAGCGTGTTTTTGCTAAATTTTAAAGCAAAAGCCATAAGTGCTACAAAAAATAGCAAAGACAACTACTATATGATCGGTCTTGCAGACGACAAATATGACTACAAAAACTACATAATCTTTCAAAGACCGATCAAACTAAAAAAGGGCGACGACGAAAACGCCGAGATAAACGGCCTATACGCCGAGTGCAATGGCGACATTTGCTACAACGCTTGCAATCGGGTGAAGATCACTGATAAGAGTATCATTTTTGAGGTACAAGATAGTCTTATTTGCGTAGATGTCGAGGGCGTAAAGCTTAATGAGCGCTTTATGAAATACTGCAAAGAGATATTTGGCGAACTACTAAAATGTAGCATATCGAAGTAATTAAAAAAATTACTGCCGTTTTCAAAACTGCGATGGCATTAGTGTTTAACCTAACAAAAAATTTGCAATGAATTACTTTGAAAAGACGTAAGTATGCCGGCGATGTGTGGCTGTGCGTTGAGTACCAGTTTGCGGACGTTATGACAATGGAGTATAAATTTAGTACTTGCATCTATTTAAACGGCGAGATAATACCGCAAAGACTGCGTCTGAAATAGCGATAGATACTCTGATAGCTATCGGTGCATGCAACAAATAATAAATACCCGCTTTGCTTCGCCTTTTTCAGCTATTTTTGGCTAAAATCGCCCAAAAATCAAAAAGGCGAAATATGGACTACATCAAGCTTTTAAAAGAAAATAATCTACTTCGTGTTATCGACGAGCCAACAGATATTGATCTTGAGATCGCGCACGCTAGCTATATCGAGGTCAAGCGTGAGGGCTCGCAAGCGCTACTTTTTACAAATCCTATCTGCAAAAAAACTGGGCGTAAATTTGCCCCAGTGCTTACAAATATCTATGGCTCAAAACACGCACTTGAGCTTATCTTTGGGCTAAATCCTGATGAGATCGCGGCTGAGATAGAAAAGCTTTTAAAGCCCAAAAAACCTGAAAATTTCAAAGAAAAGCTTGATTTTTTAGCCTATCTTTTTAGCATGAGAAAAATTTTTACTAAAAGGCTAAAAGGCGAGGGCGAGTGCCAGCAAGTAAAATTTATAGGCGAGGATGCTGACCTTTTGAGCCTACCTGCACTAAAGACATGGCCACATGATGGTGGCGCTTTTATTACGATGGGGCAGGTTTATACGCAAAGCTTGGATGGAAATTTGCAAAATTTAGGTATGTACCGCCTACAAATTTATGATAAAAACCGCCTTGGCATGCACTGGCAGATCCACAAAGACGGTGCAAATTTCTTTCACGAGTATAAGCGTGCAGGCAAAAAGATGCCAGTCTCTGTGGCGATTGGTGGCGATCCACTCTACATCTGGTGTGGGCAAGCGCCGCTCCCAAAGGGAGTTTTTGAACTTTTGCTTTATGGTTTTATCCGTAAAGAGCCAGCCAAACTTGTAAAATCCTTAACGAATGAAATTTACGTCCCGCACGATGCAGACTACGTAATAGAGGGCTTTGTGGATACGACTAAGAGCGAGCTTGAGGGGCCATTTGGCGATCATACTGGCTTTTATACTCCTATCGAGCCTTTTCCGGTAATGGATGTAACGGCGATAACTAGCAAGCGTGAGCCTATATTTCATGCGACTGTGGTTGGAAAGCCGCCACTTGAGGATAAATATATGGGCTGGGCGACCGAGCGCATTTTCTTGCCGCTTTTGCGAACGACCGTGCCTGAACTGCTGGACTACAATATGCCTGAAAATGGCGTTTTTCACAATCTAATCTTAGCTAAGATAAATACGCTCTATCCAGCTCATGCAAAGCAGGCTATGCACGCATTTTGGGGCGTTGGGCAGATGAGCTTTGTAAAACATGCTATTTTTGTTGGAGCCGATGCGCCTAAGCTTAAAGATTATGATGAATTTACTAGCTTTGTTTTAAATCGTTTTGGTAGCCAGAGTGTGCTAATAAGCCAAGGTGTGTGCGACCAGCTCGATCACGCCAGCCCAAACTCGTGCTTTGGCGGTAAGCTTGGCATCGATGCGACGCAAGACTTTTGTAAATTTAGCCCTGTTATTTTAAGCGACAGCGAGCTTTTGGCTAAATTTCAAAGCGTTACGCCAAATGTAAAAGAGCTTAAGCAGTTTAAAACGAATACTAAAACGCCTATTTGTGTGGTAAAATTTGAAAAAGACTGTGTAGTAAAAGAGCTTTTTGACAAGCTTTTGACATTTAGAGAATTTTTCAAACTCCTTATCGTTGTGGATATGCAAAATCACCTTGAAAACTCATATATGCTACTTTGGCGTGTGACAAACAATATCGATGCTTTGCGTGATATTTTCATAGATGGTGAAAATTTCTGCGTAGATGCCACTAGCAAAGATGAGCGTGAGGGATATACGCGTGGCTGGCCGCTACAAACGGATTGTGGCCGCGAAGTAGTTACTGATCTAGTTAAGCGCGGCATAGTAAAAGACGAGCCAGAGTTATTTAAAAAATTTGAAATATTTGGCTAGCTTTGAGGGGCTCAAGTAAATTTATAAATTTTACTTTTTGCTGCGGATTTGAAATTTTTAATAAGACTTGCTTAATCAAACGCTAGTGTTTTTTTATGCTGATTAAAAAATAGCTTTTAGACTAGGTCTAAAAGCTTAATTTATTTTTAGCTCTCTTTTAAGAGTTTGCTTGCGAGCATATCGGCTTTTGCTTTATCTGTATCTTTTTTTACGGATTTATAAATTTTAGATATATAATTTTCCAAAACTTCGTGGCAAGATATTACTTTTTCGTTTTCGCTTCTTGCTACTTTTACGTATTCACCGCTATTTTGTAGCTCAAAAGCTAGGTCATTATCGCTTAGCTGAAGCTCTAAAATTTCAAGCAACCTCTCTTGAAGTCTTGGCTCAAAAATAGGCGTCATAAGCTCCAAGCGACGCTCTAGATTTCTTGGCATCCAGTCAGCACTTGAGATATAAATTTTTGGCTGAGCATGTTTAAAGTATAAAATTCTAGCGTGCTCTAAGTATTTGCCAATGATCGAGCGAACTTTGATGTTTTCGCTTTTGCCTTTTATGCCAGGCCTTAGTCCGCATACACCACGAACTATAAGATCGATCTTTACACCTGCGTTTGATGCGCGGCTAAGCTCATTTATCACGTCTTCATCGATTAGGGCGTTCATTTTGGCGATGATCCTACCCTCGCTTCCTTTGCTTGCTTCTACTCTTATCTTTTCGATGATGCGCTCTTTTATCTGAAAAGGCGACATGCTAAGAGCGTTTAGACGGCGATTTTTATTATATCCTGAGAGGATGTGAAAAAACGAAGTCGTGTCTTGACTAAATTCTTCTTTGCTCGTAAATAGACTAATGTCAGTATAAATTTTAGCCGAACTGCCATTGTAGTTGCCTGTGCCAAAGTGCATATAAAATTTAAGCTTATCGCCGATTTGGCGGATGACCTGGCTAACTTTTGCATGCACCTTAAAGCCTGTGATGCCGTATATCACATGTGCTCCAGCATCTTCAAGCGCCTTTGCCCAGTGCAGGTTGTTTTCCTCATCAAACCTTGCTTTTAGCTCAACCATCACAGTTACTTGCTTGCCGTCACTTGCGGCGTCTATTAGACTTTGAATTATTGGCGAACTTTTATCGACTCTATAAAGTGTCATTCGAATAGATATTACTTTTGGATCTTTGCTGGCTTCTTTGATAAAGCTTACAACTGGATCAAAACTCTCAAATGGATGCACTAAGAGCACGTCTTCTTTATCTATGGCATCAAACACCGAGATGCCATTGCCAAATGGTGGTAGTGTCTTTGGAACGTAAGGCGCATTTGCTAGGTGGGTAAAATTTTTGCTTCCAGCTATCTCCCAAAGCGAGCTAAGAGTGAGCGGAATACTTGAAAAATAGACATCTTTATGAAAAATTTTCATATGAAAATTTAAGAATTCCAAGATATCAGCGTCTACGTTTTTATCGATTTGCATACGAACAAAAGCCCCTTTTCTGCGAAGCTTTAGTCCTTGCTCAAGTATCATCATAAAATCATCCGCTTCTTCTTCTTCGATGACGATATCAGCGTTTCTTGTCACTCTAAAAGCAGCCGAGCTAAGTAGTTTATACCCTGGAAAAATTTCTTCTGCGTGGCGATGTACGATCGTTTCAATCGGCACAAAAACATTGCTACTTGGCTGTGTAAAACGTGGCAAGACCCTTGAAATTCTTATCATGCCGTATTTTAAAATTTCTGGATGCTCGATGTCAGCAAGCTTAACTGCAAGCGAGAAGCTAAGGTTGTTTAGGTGCGGAAATGGATGAGTCGCATCGACAGCGATGGGAACGATGACTGGCAAGATATTTGAGAAAAAGTATTCGTCGCACTTTTGTTTCAAACTATCATCAAGCTCGTCATAATTTTTTATAAAAAGCCCCTCTTTGCTAAGAGCATTTACTGTTTTTTTATAGTGATCTTCTACTAAATTTTGCTCATTTTGTAGATATTTTCTAATCTCTCTTAGCTGATCAAGTGGGCTCATGCCATCGCCACTGCTTGTAGTAGCTCCAGCTGCAAAGAGCTGCTTTAAGCCAGCGACTCTGATCATATAAAACTCGTCTAGATTTGTCATATAAATGGCTATAAATTTTAGCTTTTCAAGTAAAGGAATTTCCTTTTCACACTGAGCGAGTACCCTTGAATTAAAGCGTAGCCAGCTTAATTCTCGGTTTATAAAAAGAGTTTCATTTTCGCTCATCATCTTCTCCTTGTGCGTTTTTGAGTTATTTTACGATATGTGTGGTTATAAAGTTCTTACTTTATTTAAAATTTTGGTTACAATAAGCCAAAATTTAAATTTAAAGGCTTGTTATGTCTGATTATGTGATATTAATTGGTATCTTTTTAGTGGCAGTCGTTGTTTTTGCACTTATTAAAAAGATATCGTTTTAGCTTTTAAATTTCTCCCACCACAAATAAGCAAAGATAAGCCCAAAACCCTTGACTTTGCTCTCGTCGAAGGCAAATTTCATCATATCTTCTCGTTTTATGAAAACAAGCTCGATATCTTCGCCGTCGACGCCACCGCCAGAATTTACTTTCATACTCTCATCGATTTTAGCGTAAAACATCGTTTGCATATTGCCTCCAAAGCCAAAAGCACCGTATGTCATCGTGATACGCTCTATCTCTTTTAGCTCATAGCCCACTTCTTCGATCGCTTCTTCTCTGGCTGTTTGCTCTTCGCTAAGCCCTTTATCCATAAGCCCTGCGCAAAGTTCGTAAGTAAAGCCTTGTTCATTTGTTTTGACGCCTTCTTTCTCTTGCGAGTACCAAACAGCCGGGCGAAACTGCTTTACAAACAAAAAGGCATCTTTTTGCTCGTGATATAAAAAAATACTAACGCTATTCATCACCTTGACGCAGTCCCAGTCTCTTTGAGCACCATTTTGCATAAATTTCATCTTAAATGGCTTTAGGTATTTTGACTCGCCAAGAGGCAGAATTTCTAAATTTGTTATAGCAGTATCCATTTTGCAAGTCCTAAAAAGCTAAAAAATCCTATCGCATCAGTAAAAGTAGTAAGAATGACGGCTGAGCCGACTGCAGGATCTATGTTAAAGCGCCTTAGCGTCAAAGGTATGATCGTGCCAAAAAAGCCAGCAAAGAATAAATTTGTAACCATGCTAAGTCCGATAACAATGCCAAGCATACCTTTGTCAAACCAAACAGAGGCGATTATACCCATTACCACACCAAAGATTAGTCCATTTATGAGTGAAATACTAACCTCACGTTTTAAGACATTTTTGGCATCTTTAAACTCTATCTCGCCAAGTGCTAAACGACGAACCGTAACAGCAAGTGCTTGTGTGCCGGTATTTCCACCCATTGACGCAACTATTGGCATTAAAACAGCAAGAGCGACGTAGGCTGCGATTGTCTCGTCAAAAAGTCCGATTATAGATGAGCTAAAAAGAGCTGTTAGTAAATTTACACCAAGCCAAACCGCACGACCACGACCCGCTTTAAATAGCGTATCGTCCTCTTCTGACTCGTCATCAACGCCGGCTAGGTTATAAATTTGCTCAGTTGCACTCTCTTGAATGTAGTCGTGGATGTCATCAGACGTGATACGACCAAGCAAAATTCCAGTGCTACTTGTAACTGCAATAACGTTTAAATCGTACTCTTGAAACATATCAGCGACATTTTGCATAAGGTCCATATCATTTGCAACATGTGGCTTGTAGTGATCGATCTGTGCTGACTCGATATTTTGCTTTAGCGTCTTTGTAAAATCAAAAAGTATAAGATCTTCAAGTGGGATAGCGTATTGTAAAACGCCATTTTTATCGATGATAAAAAGCTGTGAGATATTTTCTAGCTTGCCTTCTTGCTTTTCTCGTCTAAGTCTTGCTACTGCATTGCCAAGCTTTTCTTCAAGGTGAGCCGAAAAAAGCTCTGTTTGCATGTGAGCACCAGCTCTATCTTCTTCGTAGCTTCTAAGTCTTAAAATTTCATTTTGATTTTCTCTATCAAGCTCGTTAAAAAGCTCTCTAGCTTTATCCTCGTCAATGTCCTCGATGTATTGAAGCAAGTCAGTCGCATCATCACTCTCTAGCTCTTCAAGTGCCTCTACTATCTTTTCAGCTGGGAGTTGTTCGATCACATCTTTTAGCATGTGATCAGGTAACTCGATAGCAACATCACCTAAAATTTCAGGGTCTAGCTTTTCAAGATAGTGAGCAAAAAGCTCCTCGTCGTGCTTTTTAAGTGTTTTTAGGTGTTGGGCTAGCTCATAAGGTGAGAGTTCGTTATCTTCTAAATTTTCATCTAAATGCTGATCTATCAGCTCTTTTGCTTCTTCTAGTTCTTGGCTCAAGTTTTACCTTTAAAATTCTATTACATTAGGGAAAAATTCCACTTTGTGATACTCTTTTTCGTTGCTTAAAGCATTTTTTATTAGCTCGTCATTTTTGCTAACAACTGCCTTAAATTTAGCTGATTCTTTCTTATCCTCTAGGCTTTTAACGACTTTTATTGCACTTTCTGGATTTATAGGTTTATTGTCTCTATAAAGACCAAAATGAAGGTGTGGCCCTGTGCTCATACCGCTTGTACCAACGTAAGCTATAAGCGTACCTTGCTTGACTTTTATACCGCCTTTTATGCCTTTAGCAAAGCCATTTAGATGAGCATAAAGCGTTTCATAACCACCAGCATGAGAGATGATGACGGTTCTGCCATATCCGCTTTTTTGTCCGACAAATTTAACCGTACCATCGCCTGCAGCTTTAATCGGTGTACCTTTTGGAGCGCCGTAGTCAACGCCAAGGTGTGCTCTATATCTTTGAAGAATAGGGTGCCATCTTTTTAGGGTAAAAGCTGATGTGATTCTAGCGTTTGCAAGAGGGCGGACTAGTAAAAATTTATCATTTTTCTTGCCGTTTTTATCATAAAATTTATCTTCAAATTTATACATGACATATCGTTTATTTTTTGTTTCTATCATGGCAGCATAAATTTCTGGAGTGCCAAAAGAGCGGCCCATGCGTATTTTTTGATTATAAACGATAGCGATCGTATCGCCTTTGTTTATCTTTTTAAAATCAATGCCACTTCCTTTAAAAATTTCTTTAAAGCCAAGAGCTAGCGTACCAGAGCCAGTGTAGTCAAAAATGTCTTCAGAGACTGATTTATCGACCTTTAAAGCTAAAAATTTATCCTCGCTTTGATAAGAGATGGGAAGAAATTCTAATTTAAATTTATCATTGTCATCTCTAAAAATATGCATTTGAAGCTCGTCACTAACAGGGATTAGTACTTGTTTGGTGTTGCCGTTGTCGTCTTTATAAATTTGATACTTTGTGCCAGCGATGATCTCTTCTGTTAGTTCTTGATCTTCGGTTGCTAAGTTATAGTAAAGTGAAAGTGGGATTTTGTTTGTCTCTAAGAAATTTAAGAAGTTACTTCCATTTGGCCAGCTAAGCTCGTCGACACTTGGCTTTATAGCGTATAAATTTATAGATAATATTGCAAAAATTATAAAAATACGAGGCATTAATGTCCTTTTAAAAAGCTGGTGGGATTTTAACTAAAACTTGCTTTAATTTTGCAAAAGATAAAGCATTTTAGGCTATAATCGCTCTAAAAATTTAAACTTAGGAGATATTTTTGAAACGTATATTTGTGATTTTATCGCTAGTTTTTGGCTTTGCTTTTGGGGCTGATTTTTCTTTAAATGAGTATAGAACTCCTATAATTAGCGTCGATAGTGATGGCACAGCGACGATAGTTGATAGCCCAGAAATTTTAATCGGCTCAAGCGGTGTTGTGCTTCATAAATTTGACACTGATAGCTCTATCATCGCGAGAGTTAGCGTTATCTCAAAAAATTCTGGCTTTGCTAAGATTAGATTTGAGGTGTTTGATCTACTTGAACAAAAGGCGCTCCCGCTTCCAGGCATTGCACCTGCAAATGGTGATATGGTCGTGCTAAACTATCTTTATAACCGCTCATTAATCATCGTGCCAAATAAAGAAATTTATGAAGAGATCACATCTGCGTTTCCAAATATGATATTTATCCACCCAGATATTATAGGGGCGTATCTAAGCTACGAATACAAGCCAAATCCAAGCAGAGATGACTTTAGAAAAATGTGTGCTCAAAGTGCAGCTGGTCTAATTTTCGTAGCGATGGATGGCAGAAGCGTTTTTGCTGATTGCCAAAGCTTTAAAGTACTAAAAGAATTTAAAAGTGGCGAGGTTGAGTACTATCAGCTGCCATTTTATACAAGAGTTAGCGATATAGACACTGTGTTTTGGAAGCTAAATAGTGAGCACATCAACAACTACGATGCTCACTATGAAAAACTTTTTGAAGAAGACAACTGATAAATGAGCCGTTTGTCCTTAAGTAAGCAAAATTTAAAGGAGTTTTTAAATTTACTCCCAACGCTTAAGGACAAAGAGCTCTTTCACTATGCCTCAAGCCTTAGTTTTCATACGATTTTATCGATCATTCCAATACTTCTTATATCGTTTTCTATCTTTACAAAACTGCCTAGCTTTGAGGAATATTACGCCAAGATTCAAGATTTTATATTTTCAGCTCTTTTGCCAAGCAACCAAGAGATCATCTCAAACTACTTGCAAAATTTCTTACAAAATAGTGGAAATTTAGGTTTGGTAGGCTTTGTAGCGATGATATTTACATCGGCTATGTTTTTTAGTGACTACGAGTATGTAGTTTTGAAAGTGACACGTGCAAATAAGGCTAGAGGTTTTTGGTCGGCACTTAGCTCGTATTGGACGCTTATCACGCTTGCGCCACTTGGTCTTGCTGGTAGTTTTTATCTCTCAAGTCTCATTCAAGAGATGCTAAACTCAAACGTGATCACAAGCTCGATAAATTTCTTAAGTATCTTTCCATACCTCATCATCTGGGCGATATTTTGTGTCACATATCTCATCTCAGTAAATGACGAGATAAAATTTAAGAGCGCATTTTTTAGCTCATTTGCCGCTTCGCTTGTTTGGTATCTTGGCAAGTCAGCCTTTGTCTACTACGTCCTTTATAACAAAACCTATCTAAGCGTTTATGGCTCGTTTTCAGCAGTGCTTTTCTTCTTTGTCTGGATCTATATATCGTGGATCATCTTTTTATATGGGCTAAAGCTTTGTGCTTATCTCTCAAACAGCTCAAAATTTAAAGGATAAATTTAATAGTTGGTACCAGCTGACAATATATTTTTATAAATTTACCAGCTAGTGTGATTTGTATTATTTTATGTAAAATCTTATGTAAAATCAGCGTTTAAACTCGCAAATTTCTATCTTTATGCCAAGCTCTTTACTAAATTCTTTAGCTTTTTTCTCTAGCTCGTCTTTGTCAAAGCAGATAAGATCTATGTAAGATCGCATCTCACCATTTGCTTCACCTATGATCTCACAAATTTCACTCTCTTTTAGCGCATCTGAAATTTTGTTTTTACTATCAACGCCAAACTGTATGTCGCCACCGTGAGATATGGCTAAAAAGCAAAAATTTATGCCAAGCTCAAAAGCTTCGTTATAGGTATCGCTTGCACCGTCGTAGTACTCATTTAGTAACTCGCTAAGAGATGTAAATCCTGTGAAAACGTCGTCACGTAGCTTGTTTGAACGAGGCTCTAGCTCATAGACCATAAAATTCTTAAGCGGCTCTTTTGAGGCTTCTTTACCAAATTTATCATCTATAAGATCGGCAAAGTCGATCAGTGGTACGCCTTTTTCTCTTGGCTCGTCTATTATCTCAAACTCCCCAAGCATATTTATCATGATCATCTCGCCAACTACGTTGTCACAAAGTATAAGCGATAATGTATATGCCTTATTTTCATCTTCGCTTTTAAGTTTGCTTAGAGTCTCGTTATATAGGTACATATCTACGCTTTTGTCGTTGAAATTTGCATAGACCATGACCTCATTTGCATCAACGCTTACGCCATACATCTGTATAGTAGCGACGTTTCGCGGTGCACGTGGCTTGCCAAGTGTGCAAGTAAGCTTTGCTTCATACTCTTTTGGCATGCGCAATTTTATAAATTTAAGCCACAAAAGCCTATGTTTAAGTCCTTCTGGAGTGAGTACTAGATCGATCTTTCCATCAATAAGCCCTATCATAAAAGTTGGATCAACTAAACATAAATTTAGTGTCTCTTCGGTCATCTTGCTTGCAGCTTCAAAATTTTTATCTTCTAAATTTTGTTTGATGGCGTCTAAATTTTTGCCAAACTCGCTCCAAAATTTATCAACTCTGCTTGCAAAGCTAGAGCTCTTTTTAGAAAACCACATTTTTATCCTTGTTTGTTAAAATTTTCAACATTTTTTTGCGTATAAATTTTCATCGATGGAAATTCTAAGGCACTTAGTTTGTCATATTCTTCTTCATTAAAAACACATCCCGTATCGATATTGGCGCTGTTTGAGTAAAATTTAGCTTCATAAACTGGGGTATGACCGTATACATTAAAGATGCCCTCTACTTGCATCGTATCGCCTCTACCTGAGAGTATGTGTTTTTTAAATTCCTCTTTTAAACTATCATCGTTTCTCTTATCCCAAAACTTGCCAACTGCCGAGTGTGAAACGACCAAATGCTCGCCGTTTTGGTTTTTGTGGTCTTTAAACTCTAAATATACTGGAATACTCTCTAAAAATTCTATGTGTTTTTCTCTGAAGTTTATGCTTTGAATTAGATATGATCTGTATGTTTCTTCGCCACCATTATTGTAAAACCAACTTGTATCAAATGGTATTTTGTTTTTTAAAAAGAAATCTTTGTTGCTTAGCAGCCTTCGCTCATGATTTCCCATTACCATTTTATAGTTATTTTGTATGATAAGCTCGACTGTCTCGCAACTATAAGGCCCTCTATCTATCACGTCTCCTACAAAGCAAATTTGAGATTTTTCTTTGTTTGGAAACTGGTCAATAAGCTTTAAGAGTGTATTAAAACAGCCGTGCACATCGCCTATGATATAAATTTGCTCGCTCAATTTTTCTCCTTTGTGTCAAATTTTAGTCTATTAAGCTTAAAAATGTAGTGTTAAGAAAACACTTTTGTATAGCTGTACTATATTGGCGTAATGCTAGCGATATATAAAGTTAAAACCTAGTAAAAGATATTTAAAATTTAAGGAATTTAAAGTAGAAGGGAGCCTAAGCTCCCTAAAATCATTGTGCGTAAAAGCCGCTAACCTTACCGGTTAGGTCAATCATGATGTTTTTCATCTGAGTGTAGTGCTCAAGGATTATCTTGTGAGTTTCGCGGCCGATACCTGAGTTTTTATAACCGCCAAATGGGCTTCCTGCTGGGATTTGGTTATAGGTGTTGATCCAGACTCTACCAGTCTCCATAGACCTTGCCACGCGAAGTGCCTTTGTGATGTCTTGCGTGAAAATTCCGCCACCTAGGCCATATTCACTATCATTTACCATTTTGATAAGCTCGGCTTCATCTTTAAATTTGATGACAACGCCAACTGGTCCAAAAATTTCTTCTTGAGCCACTCTCATATCATTTGTCACATCAACTAGCAACGTTGGCTCTACAAATGCGCCCTTGTCGCAACCATTTGCGGTGTAGGCTTTACCACCAACTGCCACTTTTGCACCTTCTTTTTTGCCGATCTCGACGTAGTTTAGAATTTGCTCAGCTTGTTTTTTATTGATTTGTGAGCCCATTTGAGTACTAGGATCTAGCGGATCGCCAACTTTTATAGTGCTAAATTTCTTCACCGCAGCCTCTATAAATTTGTCGTAAAAGCTCTCTTCTACGAAAATTCTTGATCCTGCGCAGCAAACTTGACCTTGGTTAAACAAAATTCCAAGCTGAAGGCCGTCAAGCGCTTTGTCTAAATTTGCGTCGCTAAAGAAGATATTTGCGCTCTTGCCACCAAGCTCAAGTGTAGCTGGGATGATACGGCGAGCCGCTGCTATGGCGATATCTCGGCCGATCTCGGTTGAGCCAGTAAATGCTAGCTTGTCAAGGCCTGGGTGGTTTTTGATCCACTCGCCGCTCTTGCTACCTTTTCCAGTTATTATGTTGATAAGACCTTTTGGCAAAATTTTATCTATCAGCCTAAATAGCTCAAGCACGCTTAGACTTGTCTCGCTTGAAGGCTTAAACACGCTTGCATCGCCTGCTGCGATCACTGGAGCTAGCTTCCAAGCTGCCATTAAAAATGGAAAATTCCAAGGTACGATCTGACCCACAACACCTATTGGCTCGCGTAAAACGATAGAGAGTTGCTTCTCATCAAGTACATTTGCGCTGCCTTCTTCGCCCATGATAACGCCAGCAAAGTACCTAAAATGCTCTGCTGCAAAAGGAATATCAACATTTAGCGTCTCGCGGATCGGCTTGCCGTTATCCATGCTCTCGACTTTTGCCAAGTGCTCTTTGTGCTCATCGATGATATCAGCGATCTTATTTAAAAGCTTTGCACGCTCGCTAATTGTGGTGTGTTTAAATTTCTTAAAAGCCTCACGTGCAGCACGAACTGCGTCATTTACATCTTCTTCGGTAGCATCAGCGATCTTTGCAAGGTGCTCGCCGTTTGCTGGATTTTTTGCATCAAGTGTAGCGCCGTCTTTTGCGTCGCGCCACTCACCATTTATGAAAAGCCCATATTTTTCTAGTAGTTTCATACTTTTCTCCTTGATTAAGATTTTGTAAAAGGATTATAATATTAATAAAATTTATCAAAAATAAATTTTGGACATAAATTATCTTTTTTAATAAATTTTATTATTTAAAGTAGGATTATTTTAAAATTTAACTCTGCCAAGAGAGCAAAAACGTAGTCTCGCCATCAAGTTCGCTTTGGCATTTTACGACGATATCATTTTTCTTACAGCACTCTTTAACTAAATTTAGCCCTATGCCAAAGCCGCCTTGATCGTCGTTAAATCTCGTGTAACGATCAAAAATTTGAAGTTGCTGCTCTTTGCTGATGCCTCGACCGGTGTTACTTATGCTAAAGAAATTTGGCTCTAAAGTGATGCGTACTTTTGAATTTGGCGCTGCATATTTGGAGGCGTTGCTAAGAAGGTTGTCTAAAATTTTGCTCACATCCCCAAGATCTGCATTTATAAGGCTTTGCTTTAGGCTAGTATCTATCTCAAGTCCGCGTTTGGCAAAAAATGGCGAGAAATAGTTCAGTCTTTGTGTGGTTAGCAAATTTAGATCTATGAGCTCTTTTTTGCTAGGCTTGTCTAGGTTAAAGCTTAGATGAACGAGCGCGTCATAAATGTTATTTAGGCTCTTTGCGGCAAGGCTGATATTATTAAAACGCTTTAAATTTCGCTCATTTAGGTTGTCAAGATCGGCTGTTTCTATACTCATCGAGATGACGCTTAGAGGCGTGTTTATCTCGTGTGTTGAGTCTTTTATAAAGCGGTTTAGCGTATCTATCTTTTCATAAAGCGGTCTTAGGCTCAGTTTTGCGAGGTAAAAGGCGACAAAGAGTAGGGCAAAAAAGAAAAAGAGTGCCTTTAGTATGGTTGAAATTTGTAAAGATAAAATTTCAGCCTTGATATCTTTGCCAACTAGAAAAATATCTGCGTACGAGAGCTCGTCTGTAGTGTTGTCGTCCATGTACTGGATCTTTTCAAATATCGCGACCTTGCCGCTAATCAAATTTACATTTTTGCTTTTATCGATCTTTTGACAGTCAAAGTCTTTATAAATTTTCTCGCCATTTTTTAGCACGATGCAAGCATGCACGCCTTTTTCTTTTGTTAGACTTGAAATTGAGTCAAGTCCATTCATTCTAGCTTTCATGTAAATGCCCATCTTTATCTCTTTTAGCATTTTGACCTCGTTTAAGATGAGCGCATTTTTTTTATTTTTGTAGTCGTTTATGAAAAAATAGCCCAGAAAGAGCACGGAGCTAACAAGATAGAGGGATAAAATTTTAAATAAAATTTGCGTCTTTTCAGACATAGATGTAACCATCTCCACGCCTGTTTAAAATGGCATCTTTGCCTAAAATCTGGCGTAGATTTTTGATATAGACACGGAGGCTAAGCTCGCTTGGCTCCTCGTCAAATTTCCAAATTTTATTAAAAATTTCATCTTTGGTTAAAATTTTGCCTTTGTTTTGCAAAAATAGGGCGAGTAGGTCGCTCTCTTTACTAGAGATATTTACATTTTTACCATCTTTGCTTAGTGTTTTGCTCTGTGGATGAAAGCTAAATTCGCTTGAAATTTTGATCGCATCTCCACTGTGATGTGAGAAATTTCTCTTTAGAAGTGCTTGTATACGTATGAGTAGTTCTTTTAGCTCAAATGGCTTTTTTAGATAGTCGTCGCAGCCACTTTTGTAGCCTTTTTCAAGATCGTCTATGGTGTTTAGCGAGGTGGTAAAGATGCTAGGTGCGCTAACACCTAGCTCTCTTAAGGAAGAAAGAAGTGAAAAGCCATCTCCTTGTGGGAGTTTGACGTCAAGTATAAGCAGGTCGAAATTTTGCTCGTAGGCGAGATCAAGTGCTTCTTTGGCATTATCTGAAGTAGTTACCTCATAGCCATTTTCGCTTAGATACTCACTGATGAGATCAAGTAAAATTTCATCATCTTCAACGAGCAAAATTCTAACCATTAAGCACCTTTACATGCCTTTTTTCATTTCGTCTTTTTTCATACCCATGTCGTCTTTTTTCATTTCGTCTTTCATGCCCATGTCATCTTTTTTCATTTCATCTTTTTTTATCATGGGTTTTTTGCCCATGTCATCTTTCATCATCTGCTCTTTCTTCATCATCTCGTCTTTGCCCATGTCATCTTTTTTCATCATTTCAGTAGCATTTGCAAGACCACCAAGCATAAACATAGCACCAAGTGCAACTAGTAGTAATTTCTTCATAACGTCTCCTTTAAATGAAATATGATGAAATACTATCTCTTTAGTGTTAAGTGAGTGTGAATTTACGCAAATACAAAATATATAACTGGAAGCGTGATAAATGAAAAAAGCACGCCTATGGCCACTGATGAGATGGCTAGCGAGCTATCAAGCCCAGCTTTTATGACCATCGCACTTGCAAGAGCTGATGTTGGCATCGCACATTGAAAGAGACCAACGACCCAAGTTTTGCTCATCTGGATACCTGAAAATTTTAATATGATGAAAAATACGATAGCTGGCAAGATCATCTTACACAAAAGCACGACACTAACGCCTTTATATGAGCTTGTGATGCTGCTAAAGTTAAGACCAACACCAATCGCAAAGAGTGCCACCGGAGTAACGCTACCTTCAAACATCCTAAGTGGAGCAAAGATAAACTCAGGCAAAGGGACTTCTTTTAAGATAAGAGCCATAATAAGTGCGATAAATGGTGGAAATTTTAAAATTTTCATCGTATTTTGAAATAGAGAAACCTTCTCTGGCGCAGCAAAAGAGAGAATAAGTGGCCCAAGGATCGAAAGCGGGATACCAGTGGCTATTTGATCGTAAAAGATGACTTCATTTACCATCGCATCGCCAAAGAAGCCTTGAATGACAGGCATACCGACAAATAGGGTATTACCAAAAAGGCTTAGCATGACCATACTAACAGTTGTTACTTTGGTAAATTTAAAGATCTTACCAAGCACCAATGCCATGACAGCACTGATAGCTGTTGAGCCAAAACCAATTAAAATTGTATTTATAAGCGAAACATCGACGTTTACGTGGTAAATTTTGTCAAAGATTAGCGCAGGCATTGCAAAACAAAGGACAAAATCCACAAATGGGATCGAGTGCTTTTGCTCAACAATGCCGACTTTTTTAGCAAAAAAACCAGTTGCGATTATGAAAAAAATTGCAAAAAGTGGAGTGAAATTCATAGCATTCTCTTTTAAATCTAAATTTTTACGGAAAATTGATTATAGGACCCATAAGATTAAATTACAATAAACCTTTTTTAAAATTTGCTCTCAAAATTTATGCCTTAATATCAACCTTTTTATAAAATTTATCTCTCTCATCTATTTTTTCTTTGCTCTTTAAATCATTCTCAAGATAGCTGATATTATAAATTTCTCTTGTAGATATGCTTTTGCCATTATTTAGACTGATTAAAAATTTACTCTCAAATTTATTAGATAGATTGGCAATAGCGATCGCTCCAGCATCTTTTAGGCTTACGATTTTATCACCTTGCATGAAGCCAATATCTTTAAAATCCAAGCTATTTAGCTGCACATTATTCATCTCTTTTGCCTCTAAATTTATGCTAGTTTTTAACTCACTTGATGTATTTAGCTTGCCAGTATCGTTATAAAGCTCTTTTACGTCTATCTCTCTACCACTATCAAATTTTAGCCTTATGGTGCCATCTTTGTTTAGCTTCATAGCTATGACGCTATCGCTATCTTGCAAAGATGCGGCAGCTGTGGCTTCATTTGTTATAAAAGCCTTTTTTACTTTTTTTAAATTCGAGATACTAAACTCAAGTCCAGTTGCTTGTTTAAATTTATTTTCCATCGCGATCATTTTGGCTGATTTTGTCTTCTCAAGCTTTGATATATAAGCGTCTGCATTTTCTTCAAATTTCTTTAAATTATTGCCAAGATTTTCTATCATCTTGTTATATGCGTCAAACTCAGCGTTATAATCTTTGTAAAATTTCATAAAACTATCTTTTTGAAATTTTGTATATGAGAAATTTTCATCTTTTTTGTAATCTTTGCTCGGCTCAATGATCGGATTAAACTCACTTAGTCTTGCAGTATCATCAAAACCCACTTTAAGATAGGCAAAATTTTTAAAAGAGCTATCTTTGCCAAAGATATTATTGTGTCTTAGATCGACCCAGCCGTCATTTTGGGCATATTTTTTAAAGAAATTATTTATATCATTTTTCTCTATCTTTTCATATCTGTTTTCTGCAGCGAACAAAGTATTTGGATCTGAGGCATAGTAAGAGTGTCTATAATCAATATCTTTTGTATCCACATAAAGATTGGGATTATTTGTGATCGTTGCTTTACGATTTAGCTCTTCTCTTTCTATTTGATTGTGATTTATGATGTTTGTACTGATAAACTGCCTAAGATCAACCCTTGGCATCACATCGCTTAAATTTGCTATTTTTTCATTTCCGTCTTTGTCATAACCTCTTACTTTTAGCTTATCAAAGAGTATATCTTTTTGATCTAACACGCCGTCATTGTTGCTATCAAAGCTAAAAAGATAGCTATTATTTTCTAATTTTGTAGTGCCAAGTTCATCGTTATCGCCGTAAATATCTAAAAATACTTCTACTTCGCCATATTTTGTTTTTAGAGTGTTTGAATAAGCGTAATCGTTTAAATTTTTAAATTTTGTATTTTCTAAGTATCCACTTTTTAGTGTAGATAGCATGCTGCTACTATCTGAAGCTTTTATATTTTTAAAGTAGGCATTTTCACTAAAATGATAGCCTTTAGAAAGCTCATCGGAGTGGATTTTATTGTTACTGTAGATGAGATTTTTTGAGTAGTTATTTAAAATTTCTTCTACTTTTTGTAGGATTTTATGTCTATTTTGCTCTTTGATCTCGGAATCAGTGATATTTATAACTTTGCTTGCTTTTATACTTTCTTTTAAATTTGAAATTTGTTCGTTATTTATCTCTAAACCTTGTTTATCCTTAAAGGCATGGAGCATATCTGTAGGATTTTTTAAATCTTTTAAATTTATAAAGTTATGTTTTAACGATGTAATATTCATCTAAAATCCTTTTTAAAGATGTTGCAGATAATATCGGATAAATTTAGAAAGTATTTAGGTTTATAATGGTGCCCGAGGTCGGACTCGAACCGACACAAGGTTGCCCTTACCAGATTTTGAGTCTGGCGCGTCTACCAGTTTCACCACTCGGGCTAAAGTTAAGATTGAAAATTAATTTTTGTATGAGAGGAAAAAGGGGAGAGTTGCTCCCCAAAAAAGAAATTATTTCTTTTTACCTTTTTTAGCAGCACCAGCAGCAACTGCTTCTTTAAGTTTTTTGCCAACTTTGAATTTAACTGCTTTGCTAGCAGGAACGTCGATAACTTTTTTAGTTCCAGGAACTCTAGCTTTTCTTGCAGCTCTGTCAGCAGTACCGAAAGTACCAAAGCCTATAAAGCTAATTGTATCGCCTTTTTCAAGAACTGCTTGGATTGTCTCCAAAGTAGCATCAACAACTTTTAGAGTATCTTTTTTTGAAAGACCAGCCTTATCGGCAACAGCTTGAATAAATTCAGCTTTTTTCATGAACCATCCTTTTAAGAAGTTATATGACTATATTACACTCTTTTAAAAAAAAATACAATACTTTTTCCCCAAATTTAGCTCTTTTTTTATATTTTTTTAACAAAAAAGCTAATTTTTAAACCTTTACTCGCAAATTTCAAACATAAGCTCGGTCTTTAGCCCAATCTTTTTCATATCAATAAGCTTTAAATTTTTAAAATTTAAGCTCATTAGTTCATCTTTATTTTTTATAAGCTTATTTGCTATCTGGCGTAAGACTTCACCTCTATATGCTTTTGCGTGATGACTCACTATTTTTTTATTTTTTACAAAACAAAAAGTTATGTATTCTTTTTTTATAGTGTAAAATTTTTCATAAAATTTAGCCCTAAGATCCAAAATATCAGCATCTTTTAAAAACTCATCGATAGATTGACTAAAATTTTTTTCATAAAATTTTGAAATTTCAAAGCCATCTAGCTTTTCGCCTTGCTTTAGTTTGTATTCTGGTATCTCATCTTTTGCTAAGATAGGCCCAAATAAATTTGAAAATATTAAAACATTATTATCTATATATTTTTGCGCCTCATTGTCTAAACCACGATAGTTTAGATGTTTATAAGCTACGCCATCATATCTTAAGATGGCTTTTATGCTGCCTTTTTGAGATAGGCTTTCTCGCAACTGCTTGCTCTCTTCAAGCTCTTTTAGCCCAAAAAGCTTTTTTATATCGTCTAAATTTGCGTTTTTTAAAAACTCATCGTATCTGTTTAAAATTTCAACTCTTTTGTCAAAAAGTTCTGGAAATATCAAATCCCTACCATTAAATTTATTATTCGTATTTAGAGAAATTTTACTTTCGCTTGGAGAAAAGAGAATTTTTAATGCCATTGTTCTTACCTATTTTTATATGTAAATTTTTGTTGGATTATACAATAAACTTTTTATGCTAAAAAAAATCAAATTTCTACCGATATAAAAACAAGCGGAATCATTTTTGCTTAGAGTGAATAAAAATTTAGGAAAAAATTATGAGAATAACAAACCAACTACGTTTTAGTCAGACTTTGCATGACTACCAAAAAAATATGACCGGTGTAAATAAAAGCTATAAGCAGCTCTCAAATGGTTTGAAAATTCAAGATCCATACGATGGTGCTGCGACTTATAATGATGCGATGAGGCTTGATTATGAAGCGACTACTCTCACTCAAGTAGTTGATGCCACTGGTAAATCTGTAAATTTCTCAAAAAATACAGATAATGCATTGCAAGAGTTTGAAAAACAGCTTGAAAATTTTAAGACAAAAGTAGTCCAAGCAGCTAGCAGCGTGCATAGTAAGACATCGCTAGAGGCTTTAGCAAATGATCTTCAAGGTATAAAAAATCACCTTGTGAATATTGCAAACACTTCGGTTAATGGGCAGTTTTTGTTTTCTGGAAGCGCTGTTGATACAAAGCCAATAGATGGTGCAGGAAAGTATCAAGGTAACCGTGATTATATGAAAACATCAGCTGGCGCTCAGGTTGAGCTTCCTTACAATATCCCAGGATATGATCTATTTTTAGGAAAAGATGGTGATTACAGTAAAATTTTGACTACAAATGTTCGTTTGGCTGATCAAACTAGAACCGACATCTCTTATGCGCCAAAATTTCTAAACGATAACAGCAAGATAAAAAATATGATCGGGCTAAATTACGCTAGTGATTCAGTGGTTAGAAGTGATGGCTCTTACAATGGCACAATAAATCCAGATTATGATTTTTTAGATAATTCAAATGTAAATTTTCCGGACACGTATTTTTTTATGCAAGGCAAAAAGCCAGATGGCACGACATTTACTAGTAAATTTAAGATGAGTGCAAATACAACAATGGCTGGACTTATGGAAAAAATCGGTATGGAATTTGGCAATACAAAAACAACAAAGGTTGTTGATGTAAGCATAAATAACGATGGACAATTTAATATAAAAGATCTTACTAAAGGTAATCAAACTATTGACTTTCATATGGTTGCAGCCACATCAGTAGCACCAAATCGCGGTGCAATCGCTCAAAACAACGCGCTTGATGCAGTAAATTCCCTTGAAGATCTTGAAACAATGGCAAATAACGTTCCAAAAACGGTTCATATCACTGAGTTTGTAAAGAGCAAATATACAGATAAAGATGGAAATGCGACAAATGCATTTGACTATGATAAGGTTAGATTTGAGAGAAAAGATAATGAGCTAATCGCAAATTTACCTCAAGTAGCTAGAAGAACGGGCGAATATGCAACAGATCAGACAAAGCTAAGCGAAGTTTCTGGTACAAAAGAGAGCTACGATAGAAATTTATATCCAAAAGATGTTGATGCTAGAAAGAGAGAACTTTTTAATATCGACGACCAAGAGATAAATTTACAAGTAAAGTCAATCACCGGTACAAAATATGACATAAAGGTAAAAATGGGCACAGCAGGAGGCACAAATACTCCAGTGCAATTTGAAATAACATCTACACCACCAGGTGGCACGCCTTCTGCAACTAGAACTTTAACAGTCTATAACTCAGATGAGTTTGGAAGTTACAGAACTTATGCTAGCGATTTTACTTATAGGCAGCTCATGGATATCGTTGCTATGGCAGCAAGTGATAATATCCCAAACCCTCCACATGCAGAAAACGCAAATTTTGATACAGATATAGAAAAGGTAAAAAGAGATCAAAACTATAATGCCTATAAAGAGGCTTTATCAAAAACGAAGGGTGCGGTAGAGACAACTTTAGATGATAAAGGCAGAATGGTTTTAACTGATAAGACAAAATCAGTAACAAACATAGAAGTAACTATGCATGATGCAAAAAATAGCGATAAATTTGATGGCGATAGCACTGGTAGAGATACAGCTGGTAATGCTGGCCACCCTCAAGGAAAAGGTTCTGTCTTTAGCTTTAATGAAAATAATGCCTTAACTATTGATGAGCCAAGTACGAGCGTTTTTCAAGACCTTGATAATATGATCGAAGCTGTTAGAAAGGGATATTATAGAGCTGATGCAAATAGCAATGACCCACGAAATACCGGCATGCAAGGCGCATTACAAAGGCTTGATCATTTAATAGATCATGCAAATAAAGAGCTTACAAAGATCGGCTCTCAATCAAAACTTTTAACAGCCACAAAAGAGCGAGCCGAAGTAATGAAAGTGAATGTGCAAACTGTTAAAAATGATGTAATTGATGCGGACTATGCAGAGTCATATCTGAAATTTACGCAGCTTTCACTATCTTATCAAGCAACCCTACAAGCAAGTGCAAAGATAAATCAACTAAGCTTGCTAAATTATTTAAATTAAAATTTAAATCAGCAGGCCGCGCCTAGCTTGCTGATTTTTTAAAATTAAACTCAAGCGTGCTATAATAAGCCTTTTTATAAAGGATCTAAAATTTTACGACATATTTTATTTACAATTTTTGTTTGCATTTTTATATATTTTGGTATCGCTACAGCTGCTCCAACTGCTGATTTTGTTGGCTCGCTTGGACAAAGCCTTGGTATTTTAAATATCAAATATTTTGGACTTATTGCATATGTTTATCCATTTTTATTGATCATTTTGGGCTATTTTGTCTATAAAAATTTTAAGAAATTTGACTTTGATTTTGCTCAGTTTTTGGTAGGAATTTTTCTCTTTTTTATAGCTTTTTTGATGTTTCAAGCCTTGAGTGCTTCAAGTGTAAATGGCGGTATAATTGGAAATTTTATAGTTAGTGCCTTAAAAGAGGTGATCGGTTCTATCGGCACTGCGGTTGCTATACTTATGATGTTTATTATCTCACTTGGGCTTGCTTTTAGGGAAAATTTTATCATTGTTTTAAGAAAGGCGTTTGTGGATAAAGAGATAAAAGTCCATGAAGAGAGAAATTTAAAAGAGATAAAACAAAAACAACTTCCAAAAATCGAACGCAAAAGACAAAAGAATAATGATATAAAAGAAGAAGAGCTTATAGAAGCTCAGGTGCTAAATGATGATGAACAGAATTTAGATGAAGAGCTAGAGCCTGAGCCAGAAATAGAGAGTAGGGCCTCAACTATAAACGGAGTTGAAATTTTAAATGAAGTGGCTGAGAATAAGAAGCTGCTTGATCAAATAGAACGAGGCAATGTTGAAAAGCCAAAGAATTTTGTCTTACCACCGCTTAAATTTTTAAACGATCCGCCAAAACGCTCGCATAGTGTCAATGAAACGGAAATCGATCAGCAAATTTCTAATTTGCTTGATAAACTCCGTAAGTTTAAAATAGACGGCGATGTGGTTAGAACTTATACTGGGCCTATCGTCACGACATTTGAGTTTCGTCCAGCTCCACATATCAAGGTAAGTAAAATTTTGACCCTACAAGATGACCTAGCGATGGCATTAAAGGCTCAAACGATCCGTATCCAAGCACCAATCCCTGGCAAAGATGTCGTAGGCATTGAGGTGCCAAATCAAAATTTAGAAACTATATATCTAAAAGAAATTTTAGAGAGCGAGATATTTAAAAACGCTAGTAGCCCGCTAACCATGGCGCTTGGCAAGGATATCGTTGGTGCTCCTTTTGTGACAGACCTTAAAAAGCTCCCTCATTTGCTAATCGCCGGAACTACAGGATCTGGCAAAAGTGTGGGTATAAACGCGATGCTTTTAAGCTTGCTTTATAGAAATAGCCCGCAAACTTTGCGTCTAATGATGATCGATCCAAAAATGCTTGAATTTAGCATATATAACGATATTCCGCACCTTTTGACACCGGTCATTACAGAGGCTAAAAAAGCGATCACTGCACTTGCCAATATGGTCGCTGAGATGGAGCGAAGATATAAGATAATGAGCCAAACTCGTACTAAAAATATAGAGAGCTACAATGAAAAGATGAAAGAGGAGGGCGGCGAGCAGTTCCCATACATCGTTGTGATCATTGATGAGCTTGCTGATCTCATGATGACTAGTGGCAAGGATGTGGAGCTTTATATCGGCCGCCTAGCACAGATGGCAAGGGCTAGTGGCATACACTTGATAGTGGCAACCCAGCGCCCAAGTGTTGATGTCGTGACTGGCCTTATAAAGGCAAATTTACCAAGCAGGATAAGCTATAGAGTAGGGCAGAGGATCGATAGCAAGGTCATCCTTGATCAAATGGGAGCTGAGAGCTTGCTCGGACGCGGAGATATGTTATTTACACCTCCTGGAAGTCCTGGTGTGATCAGACTTCATGCACCATTTGCTAGCGAGAAAGAGATAGAAACGGTTGTAAATTTCTTAAAAGAGCAACAAGATGTAGTTTATGATGAGAAATTTTTAATAGAAGAAGGCACAAGCGGAAGTGTGGCCGCTGGTACTTTAGGAGAAGATGAGCTTGACGAGCTTTACGAAGAGGCTAAAGAGATCATTTTAAGTGAGCAAAAAACGTCAATAAGCTATCTGCAAAGACGTTTAAAAATAGGTTACAACAAAGCTGCAAACATAATAGAGCAAATGGAAAAAATGGGTGTTTTAAGTCCAGTGAATGCAAAAGGACAAAGAGAAATTTTATAGCTAAAGTCATAAATTATTTTAATTTTAGAATTTTAATTTTTATTAAAATTCTAAAAAGTCTTGACAAAGCACATTAAAATCTATATAATTACAACTCTTAAAAACATTGGGGTATCGCCAAGCGGTAAGGCAACTGGTTTTGGTCCAGTCATTCAGAGGTTCGAATCCTCTTACCCCATCCACTTTTTAAATCCAAAATAATACTTATCGCGGAGTAGAGCAGTGGTAGCTCGTCGGGCTCATAACCCGAAGGTCGGCGGTTCAAATCCGTCCTCCGCAACCAAATGCCCATTACTTTTACCGTCTTTTAACTAAGCACCAACTCCCACACCATCACGTATATCATCGACATTGAGATGAACGTAGTGTAAGCTACTCTTAATATCCGTATGACCCATAAAAGCCATCAGTTTATGAGCATTAAATCCCTTCAAACTCACTAACCTAGAAGCTACTGTATGGCGTAATACGTATAGTCCGTGAGTGTTATTTTCTCCCTTATATCCTAGATGGTTTCTTACAGCCCACCACATACGATTTGCTGTATCGTGATTTAGATGAGTTATGGGGCACTTGTTTAAGGGTAGGTCTTTGCAGTTATCATAAGCACCTTGAGATACCCAGTAGTAAGCCATACGAAGCACTTGGTCGTCTTTTGTTTTAGTAAAGAGTTTGCGTGCCTCTATTTTACTTACGCTTTTAGCTATTTCTAAGCGCTGTTTTATGACTTTGAAGACTAGAATAGTTTTGTTTTAATATGTAAAAAGAAAGATTAGTAAAAATAGGTTTCATAACTTTTAAATATAAAAAGAGAAATTCTCACCTAGTATTATTTTATGGATTATTAGTATAAATTTAAAATGTAGGAGGGGCTAATGCCCCTAATTATTATTTTAAAGTTTGGATGTATTCAGCTACTGCTTTTGCATCTTCGTCGCTCATTGGAGTAGCGATTGGTTTCATCATAGCGCCAAGACCAAATTTATTTGCTCCTGTTTTATAACCCTTTAGTGCCTCTTCGATAGCTGCTGCATCAAGAGATGTTAAAGCTGGAACTTTATTATTAAACATTTTTTCAGCTTTTGCACCATGACAGGCGATGCATTTTTTGTATATAGCAGCACCATCTGCAGCAAAGGCAGCAGTTGAAAGTAGAGCCGCAACGCTAGAAACAATTAGTAATTTTTTCATTTTTCATCCTTTGTAAAAAAGTTTGTGCATTATAGTACAAAAAGGTAAATTCGCAAGAAGCTAGTTAAATTATTTTGGCTATAATCACCAAATGAATAAAAATGAGCCTATTAAAGCACTTTTTCTAGATCGAGACGGCGTAATAAATGAAGATGCTGGATATGTTTACGAGATAAAAGATTTTAAATTTATCGATGGCATTTTTGATGCGTTAAGAGAATTTACTGGTGCTGGCTACAAGCTCTTTGTCGTGACAAATCAATCAGGTATCGGAAGAGGCTACTACACGCAGGAGCAGTTTGATGCTCTAAACAAATTTATGCTAGAAATTTTCAAAAAAGAGCAAATTCTTATCACCAAAGTCTATTTTTGCCCGCACGCTCCAGAGGTGGATTGCGCTTGTAGAAAACCAAATCCAAAAATGATACTTGATGCTTGCAAAGAGTTTAACATAGACCTTAAAAACTCGCTAATGATAGGAGATAAACCAAGCGATGTCGAAGCTGGCAAAAGAGCAGGTGTTGGTAGAAATTTCTTGCTTGATGGCATAAATTTTAAAGATGTAAAAGATGTTTTAAATAAGCTAAAAAAGGAAAAATCACTATGAATTTAAACGGAAAAAAGATAGTTATAACTGGCGGCGCTGGCTTTATCGGCTCAGCTTTGGCACATTATTTTGATGAAAATTACAAAGACGCTCATGTGCTTGTCGTGGATAAATTTAGAAACGACGAGACATTTAGTAATGGCAACTTAAAGAGCTTTGGCCATTTTAAAAATTTACTTGGATTTAAGGGTGAAATTTATGCTGGCGACATTAATGATGAGAGTACGCTTGAGAAGATAAAAAACTTTCGCCCAGACGTCATCTATCACGAAGCAGCGATCTCTGACACCACTGTAAAAGAGCAAGACGAGCTAATAAAAACAAATGTAAATGCCTTTGTAAATTTGCTTGATATCTGCGAGAGTTTGGGCGCAAAGATGATCTACGCTAGCTCAGGGGCGACTTATGGCAACGCAAAGAGCCCACAAACCGTTGGTGAGTGCGAGGCGCCAAATAACGTCTATGGCTTTAGCAAACTAAGCATGGATAATATCAATAAAATTTATGCAAAGCGCGGCGTGAGCGTGGTTGGACTGAGGTATTTTAACGTCTTTGGCAAGGGCGAGTTTTTCAAAAACAAAACCGCCTCGATGGTGCTTCAGTTTGGCCTACAAATTTTAGCTGGCAAGACCCCAAGACTCTTTGAGGGCAGCGATCAGATCAAAAGAGATTTCGTCTATATAAAAGATATCATTGACGCAAACATAAAAGCACTTGATGCACCAAGTGGCGTCTATAACGCAGCTACTGGCAAGGCAAGGAGCTTTCAAGATATCGCTGACATTTTGCAGCGCGAGATTGGCGTAAATTTAGGCAACGAATACATAAAAAACCCATTTATTGGCTCATATCAGTTTCACACAGAGGCCGATGTCGCCCCAGCTCGCGAGGCATTTGGCTTTAGCGCTACTTGGAGCTTGGAAGATGCGATAAAAGACTACTTACCAGAGATAAAGAGAATTTATAAGGAAGAGATAAATGGCTAAGAGAGTTAAAATTTTAGTCGTTGGCGATCTCATGTTGGACCACTATATCTGGGGTAGCTGCGACCGTATCTCGCCAGAAGCGCCAGTGCAAGTTGTAAAGATAAATAACGAAAGCTACACGCTTGGTGGCGCTGGCAACGTGGTAAGAAATTTACTCTCCCTTGGCGCAAATGTGAGCGTGGCTAGCGTCTTAGGCGATGATGAAGCTGGCAAAAAGATAAAAGAGAAGCTTGCTGAGCTAAATGTAAAAGATGAGCTGATCCTTACTGAAAAAGAACGTGAAAGCTCGATAAAAAGCCGTATCATGGCATCGCACCAGCAAGTTGTCAGGATTGATAAAGAGAGCGTTGTCAAGATAAATTTAGAAGATGATCTCGTCTCAAAAGTCAAAGAAAATCTTGCAAATTTCAAGGCTGTCTTGCTAAGTGACTACGGCAAGGGCGTGCTTAGCGAGAAGGTCTGCCAAGAGATCATAAACGAGTGCGTGAGGCTAAAGATCCCAGTGCTCATAGACCCAAAAGGCAGCGACTACTCAAAGTATAAAAACGCGACCCTTCTAACGCCAAATAAAAAAGAGGCGAGCGAGGCTACAAATTTAAAGATAAAAGACAAGGCTGAGCTTGAAAAGGCGATAAAACAGCTAAAAGACGAGCTAAATTTGACCTATTCGCTCATCACGATCTCGGAAGAGGGCATCGCGCTATATGATGACAGGTTGCATATCTTTGCTGCCAAAGCAAAAGAGGTATTTGATGTCACTGGTGCTGGAGATACGGTACTGGCTACACTTGGCTACATGCTAGCAAACGGGGCTGATATAAAAGAGGCGATAAAGATAGCAAACCTTGCAGCAGCCGTCGTCGTGGCAAAGATAGGCAGCGCAACAGCTAGTTTTAGCGAGATCGAGCAGCTACTAAATAGCTCATTTGGGGCAAATTTCGAGCACAAGCTTAAAAGCGTTGAGGAGCTAGAAGAAATTTTGAGCCAAAAGGGCAAGAAAAAGGTCGTTTTCACAAATGGCTGCTTTGATATCTTGCACGCTGGGCACGTAAAATACCTAGCCCGTGCAAGAGAGCTTGGCGATCTTTTGGTTGTCGGGCTAAATTCTGACGCTTCAGTTAAGAGGCTAAAAGGCGAGGCAAGACCTATAAACTCACAAGATGATAGAGCCTGCGTGCTAAGTGGGCTTGGGTTTGTCGATTATGTCGTGATATTTGACGAGGATACGCCATTAAATTTGATAACAAAGATAAAGCCTGACGTGCTTGTAAAAGGGGCTGATTACAAAGGCAAAGAGGTTGTTGGCAGCGAGATCGTAAAAGAGGTCAGGCTGATTGACTTTGTCGAGGGCAAAAGCACAACAGGGATAATAAAAAGGATAAAAGATGCTAAAAACAGTGATAAAAAATGAGCTCGAGGCTCACCAAAAGACCTTTAGCGAGCATGTAAATTTACTTGATAGCCTAGAGCGCGCTTGCCGGATGGTAGCTGATACGCTAAAAAATGGCAAAAAGGTGCTGATATGTGGCAATGGTGGCTCTGCGGCGGATGCTCAGCACTTTGCGGCTGAGCTAACTGGTAGATATAAAAGTGAGCGTCAAGCACTCCTAGGCATCGCGCTAACTACCGACACTTCGGCACTTACGGCCATTGGCAATGACTACGGCTTTGACTATGTCTTTTCACGTCAGTTTGAGGCCTTAGCTCAGTCTGGCGACTTACTGGTGGCGATCTCAACAAGCGGCAACAGCAAAAATGTCCTTGAAGCTATAAAAAGTGCCAAGAAAATGGGCGTATCAGTGCTTGGGCTTAGCGGCAAAGGAGGTGGCGCTATGAATGAGGATTGTGATCTAAATTTAGTCGTTAGCTCAAGCGATACCGCAAGAATCCAAGAGTCGCACATCTTTTTCATTCACACAATTTGCCAGGCTGTAGATGAGGCTTTTAGGGGCTAAAATGCAAGAAGCGATGGATAAATTTTTAAAAGAGCCTAACCAACAAAATGAGATAAATTTGATAGTGGCTTTAAAAAAGGCTAGCTTTTTTGCTCCGGTGCTTTTAAACCAAGCGCTAGCAAAGCCTGATGGCGGCGTTGTTTATGAAGAAGAAGGCTCAAATATCAAATTTATTCTGCTTGAAGATGAGGGTGAGAAGCTTAGCTATTTTCCAGCATTTACTAGCAAAGAGGCGATGAAGCTTTGGCGAAACGACAGCGAGCAAGAGAGCATTGAGATAGGCCTAAAAGAGTATCTTGCGATGCTAAAAGAGAGTAGCTACGCTGGTGTCGTGATAGATGCTTTTAGCTATGATTTTATTCTTAAAAAAGAGCAGATAGTAAGAATTTTAGACTAAAATTTTCATCGCACTATTGCCAAAGTCGCTGATTTGCTATTTAGCAAGTTTTTATTAATTTTAAGCTAAAATCAACCAAGCTAAATTTAAGGAAAAAAATGAAAGACAATCTACTTGAATTAACCCAAGATATCGCGTCTGTTGATATCGAAGAGTCTATAAAAACTAGCTATCTTGACTACTCCATGAGCGTCATCGTCGGACGTGCCTTACCTGACGCTAGAGACGGATTAAAGCCAGTACATAGAAGAATTTTATACGCTATGGATAATCTTGGCGTTGGTAGCAGAAGTGCCTATATGAAGTCAGCTCGTATCGTCGGTGAAGTCATCGGTAAGTACCACCCACACGGTGACACAGCGGTTTATGATGCACTTGTTCGTATGGCTCAGAAATTTTCTATGCGTTATCCAGTCGTTGATGGACAAGGAAACTTTGGCTCGATTGACGGCGACAGCGCAGCTGCGATGCGTTATACAGAAGCTAGAATGACCATGCTTACTGAAGAGCTTTTAAAAGATATTGACAAAGACACGGTTGATTTTGTGCCAAACTACGATGATAGAGAGGTTGAACCAGATGTACTTCCAAGCCGTGTGCCAAATTTATTATTAAACGGCTCAAGCGGTATCGCGGTTGGTATGGCGACAAATATCCCGCCACACAGCCTTGATGAGCTAATAGACGGTCTTTTACTACTTCTTGAAAACAAAGAGGCGACACTTGAAGAGGTAATGGAATTTATAAAAGGTCCAGACTTCCCAACTGGCGGTATCATCTTTGGTAAAAAAGGCATCATAGAGGCCTACCGCACAGGTCGTGGTAGGGTCAAACTAAGAGCCAAAACTCACATAGAAAAAAAGCCAAATAAAGATGTCATAGTAATCGACGAGCTACCATATCAAACAAATAAAGCAAGGCTTATTGAGCAAATCGCTGAGCTTGTAAAAGATAAGCAGATAGAGGGCATTAGCGAGGTTAGAGATGAGTCTGATAAAGACGGCATTCGCGTAGTTATCGAGCTAAAACGCGACGCTATGAGCGACATCGTGCTAAACAATCTCTTTAAATCAACCACGATGGAGAGCACTTTTGGCGTTATTATGCTTGCTATTAATAACAAAGAGCCAAAGGTATTTAATCTTATCGAGCTACTTAAGCTATTTTTAAATCACAGAAAAACAGTTATCATTAGAAGGACGATATTTGAGCTTGAAAAAGCGCGCGCAAGAGCCCACATCTTAGAGGGCCTAAAGATCGCACTTGATAACATCGATGAGGTGATCGAGCTTATTAGAAATAGTGCCGATACAGCCGTTGCTAGAGAAGGCTTGATGAGTAAATTTAACCTCTCAGAGCTTCAGGCAAACGCTATCCTTGATATGCGCCTAAGTAAGCTTACAGGCCTAGAGAGAGAAAAACTAGAGGCTGAGCTGGCTGAGCTTATGGCTGAGATCGCAAGACTTGATGAAATTTTAAAGAGCGAGACATTGCTTGAAAATTTGATCAAAGAAGAGCTTTTAGAGATCAAAAATAAATTTAAAGTACCAAGAGTTACTGAGATCGTTGATGACTACGATGATATCGATATCGAAGACCTCATACCAAATGAAAATATGGTAGTAACCATAACTCACCGTGGCTACATCAAGCGTGTGCCAAGCAAGCAGTACGAGAAGCAAAAACGCGGTGGCAAGGGTAAAGTAGCGGTCACGACATACGACGATGACTTTATAGAGAGCTTCTTTACTTCAAATACTCACGATACGCTTATGTTTGTGACAGATCGCGGACAGCTTTACTGGTTAAAGGTCTACAAAATCCCAGAGGGAAGCCGCACGGCAAAGGGCAAAGCAGTTGTAAATTTGATCCAGTTGCAGCCTGACGAGAAGATCAAAGCGATCATTCCAACGACTGACTTTGACGAGAGTAAATCGTTAGCGTTCTTTACTAAAAATGGCATCGTGAAACGCACAAATTTAAGCGAGTTTAAAAATATCCGCTCAGTTGGTGTAAGAGCGATCAGTCTTGATGAGAATGACGAGCTGGTAACTGCGCTCATCGCTCAAACATACGATGATATACCTGTTACTGACCCTGAAAATGAGCTAAGCGTTGAGACCGAAGTACTTGAGATAGAAGAGATACAAAACGAGATCGATGAAGATAATGTAAATGCCGAGGAGGACGCAAACTTAAGTGATGAGACAATGCTATTTGTCGTTACTAAAAAGGGTATGTGCCTTAAATTTAAGATCAGCAAGGTTCGTCAAATGGGAAGAACTGCACGCGGCGTAACTGGTATTAAATTTAAAGAGCTAGGCGATGAGGTCGTAGGCGCAGCAGTCATCGAAAGCAATGACCAAGAAATTTTAAGCATATCTCAAAAAGGTATCGGCAAGCGCACAACTGCTGATGAGTACCGCTTGACAAATCGTGGCGGCAAAGGCGTCATCTGCATGAAACTAACAAGCAGAACAGGCGATCTAGTGGGCGTTGTGATGGTTGATGAAGAGCAAGATCTAATGGCTCTAACATCAAGCGGCAAGATGATAAGAGTTGATATGCAAAGCATCCGCAAAGCAGGACGTAATACAAGCGGCGTGATCGTCGTAAACGTAGATGGCGATGATGTTGTAAGTATCGCAAGATGCCCTAAGGCAGATGATGGCGAGGACGAGGACGAAGCACCAAGCGAAGATATGGGGCTTTTGGAATAAATTTTGCTATTAGATTTTAAATAAAAGCATAAAAAAGGTTGTTTATGAAGGTTAAAATTTTATCTTTTGTTTTGATGATTGCTATTTTTGACGGTTGCTCATTTAACGGCTTTATGGGCGAGCCAACTAGCACATCAAACCGTAATGTAGTCATCCAAAAGGTCGATAAAGACGATCTTAGAGAGGTGATGAAAAAAGAGAAGATGATATATGATAGCGCTCCAAGAGAGACCACTTTTAGAGCCACAGGCGAGGGCATAGCTCCGCTAAATTCGCTCTCGTACGCTCAGTCGGTCACTCTTGCAAAAAGAGCGGCGATGGCTGATGCTTATTCTCAGCTTGCTGGTAAGCTTTATGGCGTAAAGATCAACGCTGAAGACACCGTAAGAGACGCGATGCTAAATGACTCATCTATCACTTCAAAGGTTCAAGGCCTTGTCAAAAACGCAAGGATCGTGAATGAAAATTTCAAAGATGGGCTTTATAAGGTAAATATGGAGCTTAAGATAGACGAAGATAAGTGGCGAGAAGTCTTTTCTTACTAACAATACTTTTAAATTTCGCCTTTTGCCTGGAGGAGTTTATCTTCTGGGCGAAGGTTGATACGAAAAATCAAATAGTTGCCTTTGAAGAAATTTCATTTTCTAAGGCGATGACTCTCTCGCCAAATCCAAAACCAAAATTTCTTTGCCAGATAGATGCTTTTAAAGATGAAAACACCACAACTCTTGGCTTTTTAAATTTACACAAAGATGAAATTTTTGACTGCTTTGCTTTAAAAAAAGTAATGATAAAAAATGAGCTAAATATCAAAAATGCACAGATCTCAAATACCTCAAATTTGAAAATTTTGCCAGTTAGATTTATGGTGGAATTTAAGCCAAAATCCGCTATCATCGGCACACTTCAATAAAAAGAGATCAAATGAATATCGTCATAGTAGAAGATGACATCAATATGCGAAAGTCGCTTGAGATCGCACTTGGCGAGTATGAAGAGCTAAACATCAAAAGCTATAAGAGCGCAGTTGAGGCTCTAAAAAAGCTAAGCGACGACACTGATCTAATCATCACCGACATAAACATGCCAAAGATGGATGGACTTGAGTTTATTAAAGAGCTAAACGGCAAATTTGACGTCATCATAATGACAGGAAATGCGACGCTTAATAAGGCGATCGAGAGCGTGAGGCTCGGCGTAAAAGACTTTTTAACCAAGCCATTTGACGTCTCAACGCTTTACGAGGCGATAAAAAGGGTCGAGCTTCTTAAGCAAAAAACTCCAAAAATCATAAAAAAAATAGAAACAAAAAGCGAAAATAACGGCTTTTTAGCCACTTCAAAGGCACTTGAAGCGACGCTAAATATCGCGCTAAAAGCCGCAAGGACTGACGCTTCAATAATGCTTAGTGGCGAAAGCGGCGTTGGTAAGGAGGTCTTTGCTAAATTTATCCATGCAAACTCACCTAGAAAAGATGCGGCATTTATCGCTTTAAATATGGCTGCGATCCCTGAAAATTTGATAGAAAGTGAGCTTTTTGGCTTTGAAAAGGGCGCCTTTACTGACGCTGCGACTACCAAAAAAGGGCAGTTTGAGCTGGCAAATGGCGGAACGCTATTTTTAGATGAGATCGGCGAGATGCCTATAAATTTACAACCAAAGCTGCTTCGTGCACTTCAAGAGCGCGAGATAACAAGACTTGGTGCTACAAAGAGCGAAAAGATAGATGTTCGCATCATCTGCGCTACAAACGCAAACTTAGAGCTTTCGATGAGGGAGGGCAGATTTAGAGAGGATCTTTTCTACCGCCTAAACACGATCCCGCTTTTCATCCCGCCACTTCGCGAGCGAAAAGACGAAATTTTACCTATCGCGCAGGATACTTTGGAAAAATGTTGCAAAGAGTATGGCTTTGAGGCTAAAAATTTCTCAAAAGCGGCAAAAGAGGAGCTTTTAAGCTATGACTATCCAGGCAACATAAGAGAGCTCATTTCAGTCGTGCAAAGAGCGGCGATACTAAGCGAGGGTGATGAAATTTTGCCAAATGATCTATTTTTACAAGCCAGAAGCAAAAAATAGCTATAAATTTAAGTAAAATTACGAAAATTAAAAAAGATAAGGAGAGCAGATGAGAAAATTTAACGTAGCTGTAGTTGGTGCTACTGGAGCGGTCGGCGAAGAGCTTTTTAGAGTGATGGAAGAGGTTGAGTTTCCAGTTGGAGAGCTTTTGCCGCTTGCTAGCGCAAAAAGTGCTGGTAGCGAGATCGAATTTAATGGCAAATATTACAAGGTAAAAGAGCTAACCGAAAAAGTTTTTAGCGAGCACGAGATTGATATCGCTTTTTTTAGTGCGGGCGGTTCAGTCTCAGAGAAATTTGCCAAATTTGCAGCTGATAGTGGCGCAGTAGTCATCGATAACACCAGCCATTTTAGGATGGATAAAGATATCCCGCTAGTTGTGCCGGAGTGTAATCCAAGCGACATTGCTATGTGGAAAAACCGCGGCATTATCGCAAATCCAAACTGCTCAACCATCCAAATGGTGCAAATTTTAAAACCACTAAACGACGCTTTTAGTATCAATAGAGTCGATGTTTCTACATACCAAGCGGCAAGCGGTGCTGGCAAAGAGGGCATGGAAGAGCTTGTTGTTCAGATGCAAAAATTCTTTGAGTTTAAGCTTGATGAGTGCGAGCCAAAGGTATTTGCGCACCGCCTAGCGCTAAATGTGATCCCACACATCGATGTCTTTTTGGACAATGACTACACAAAAGAAGAGATGAAAATGGTCAATGAAACGCAAAAAATTCTTCACAAAGATATAGAAGTTAGCGCTACCTGTGTGCGCGTACCAGTACTTAGAAGTCACTCAGAGGCTATCACTATCCACTTTGACAAAGATGTAAGTGCGGATGCAGCAAAAGAAATTTTAAGCAAAGCTCCAAGCGTCGTTGTAGTGGATAATCCAGCAAATAAAGAGTATCCGATGCCTATCATTTCAAGCGATACAAATGAGACTTATGTCGGTAGGATCAGAGTTGATAATTACAGACCTAATGTGCTTCATCTTTGGTGTAGTGCTGATCAGATCCGCGTAGGAGCTGCTACAAATGCTGTCAGGATCGCACAAAAATGGATCGCGATGCAAGAGTAAATAAAAAAGGATTTTTATTGCGTAAGATATTTGAAAAAATTTTGCTTGCTAGCAACAGCTTTACACTTTTTCCAGTAGTTTTTGGACTTTTAGGTGCGATCGTGCTTTTTATCATCGCAAGTTACGACGTCGGCAAGGTACTTTTAGAGGTTTATAAATATTTCTTTGCTGCGGATTTTCACGTTGAAAATTTCCACTCAGAGGTCGTTGGCGAGATAGTTGGAGCGATCGATCTTTACTTGATGGCGCTTGTTCTTTATATATTTAGCTTCGGAATTTACGAGCTTTTCATCTCAGAGATCACACAGCTAAAGCAGTCAAAGCAGAGCAAGGTGCTTGAAGTGCATTCGCTTGATGAGCTAAAAGACAAGCTTGGCAAAGTGATCGTCATGGTCTTGATCGTAAATTTCTTCCAAAGAGTGCTTCACGCAAACTTCACAACACCGCTTGAGATGGCTTATCTTGCAGCTTCTATCCTAGCGCTTTGCCTTGGACTTTACTTCCTTCACAAGGGAGATCACTAAAATTTTAAGCGTTTTTACGCTTAAAATTTCTCCTACATCTTTTCTTTAGCTATTTTTAGGTAATATCCCTTTAAAAATTTAAAGGAAATTTAATGATTTTTATAGACGCTTGTCTTAAAAAACCTACCCCTTATACGCCTGTTTGGATGATGCGCCAAGCTGGTAGATATTTGCCAGAGTATATGCGAGTACGCGCGCAAGCAGGAGATTTTTTATCGCTTTGCAAAGACTACAAAAAGGCTAGCGAAGTCACGCTTCAACCAGTTGAAATCCTAGGCGTTGATGCGGCGATTTTATTTAGCGACATCCTTGTTGTGCCTCTTGAAATGGGCATGGATCTACGTTTTGAAAAGGGCGAGGGTCCAGTTTTTACAGAGCCTTTGCGTGATAAAGCTGCACTTGACGTGCTAAGTATCGAAAAATCGACTAAAAATTTAGCATACGTCTATGACACGATCAAGCTCACAAGAGAAAATTTAGCCAAAGATAAGGCGCTCATTGGCTTTTGCGGCGCACCTTGGACGATAGCTACATACATGATCGAGGGTGGTGGCAGTAAAACTTATGCAGTTTGCAAAAAAATGCTCTATCAAAATCCAGAATTTTTACATCAAATTTTAGAAAAAGTGACGCAAGCTCTCATTTTTTACGTCAAAGAGCAAATAAGAGCAGGCGTAAATGCGGTGCAAATTTTTGACAGCTGGGCGGCTGCGCTTGAAGAGCAGGCTTATTTTGAGTTTGGATTTAACTACATAAACAAGATAGTTGATAGTGTTAAGGCTGAATTTCCAGAAATTCCGGTCATCGTTTTCCCAAAAGGAATAAGTGGCTATTTGGATAAAATTTCAGGCAAATTTGATGTTTTTGGTGTCGACTGGAGCACGCCAATCGAGCTAGCCAAAGAAAAACTTAGCCCAAGATATGTCCTTCAAGGAAACATGGAACCAACTAGACTTTATAGCAAAAAGGCGATAGATGAAGGTGTGGATAAAATTTTAAGCACGATGAAAGGCGTGCCACATATTTTCAACCTTGGGCATGGAATTTTGCCTGATGTGCCAGTTGAGAATGCAAAATATTTTATAAAACAGGTACAGACAAAAAGTGCAAGGTAACAAGCCTTGCATCGTCTTTGGACCGATAAATTCTCGCCGTTTTGGCATGAGCCTAGGCATAGATCTAAGCCCAAAGCAAAAATCATGTAATTTTGACTGTGTTTATTGTGAGTTAAGTGGCGCGAAGACTGTTGAAACAATAGAAAATCCGCCAAGTGTTGACGAGATCATAAGTGCTTTAAAAGAGGCTTTAAAAACTCATCAAAATATCGACGTCATCACGCTTACAGCAAATGGTGAACCAACTCTTTACCCGTACTTAAAAGAGCTGATAGCAAAAGTAAATGAGCTAAAAGGTAGCGCAAAAACACTTATTTTGAGTAATGGCTCAGGCGTGTGTGACCCAAAAATTTGTGAAGCCTTGCAAGGGTTTGATATAGTGAAATTTAGCCTTGATAGCGCGATGCAAAGCACTTTTAAAAAGATAGACCGCAATAAAAGTGGTATAGAAGTAAATGAACTTATAAAAGCAATGGCTAAATTTTGCAAGGAATTTAAAGGCGAACTTGTGCTTGAAATTTTGGTTGTGGCTGGATTTAACGACAAAGAAGAGGAATTTATAGCTCTAAATGCAGCGATAAATGAGATAGCTCCGCACCGAGTGGATATTGGCACGATAGATCGCCCACCAGCTTATAATGTAAAGGGTGTAGACGCCAAAAAACTAGAGGAGCTAGCCAAGCAGATAAGTGGCGTACCGGTTAATATAGCTAAAGCTCACAAAATAGAGCAAAAGTATAACTTTAGTGAAGATGAAATTCTAGAAATGCTAAGGCGTCGTCCGCAAACTATTGCAAATGTTGAAGAAAATTTCTCAGAGTACTCAAAGCAAATTTTAAACAAGCTCTTGCAACAAGATGTGGTTTATCTAGCCGATGTTGCTGGAGTAAAATTTTATAAACTAAGAGCATAAATGAAAAGAATCCTTACAATACAAGACATCTCGTGCGTTGGCAAATGCTCCCTTACTGTCGCACTTCCCATAATCAGCGCTCAAGGTATTGAGGCGTGCATATTGCCTACTGCGCTACTTTCGACTCATACTGGCTTTAAAAATTTCACATTTTGTGATCTGACTGATGAATTTGATGCAATAACACGAGTATGGCACAAAGAAAATATCGCATTTGATGGAATTTATACCGGATTTTTAGGTAGCTTTAGTCAGCTTGAGCTGATAGAGAAAATTTTTAATGAGTTTAATGACTCTACTTCACTAATACTTGTAGATCCTTGCATGGGTGACAATGGCAAGCTCTATCACGGATTTGATGAAAAATTTGTTATGAAAATGCGTGAACTTTGCACAAAGGCTCACGTCATCACGCCAAACATAACTGAAGCAAGCTTTATGTGTGGGATGCCGTTTTTAGGCAGTGACTATACGCAAGATTATATTTTAGAGTTGCTTGAAGGTTTGGCTAGCTTTGGAGCTAGAAAGATTGTGCTAAAGGGCATTAGATACAAGCAAAATGAATGTGGCATCATAGCTTACGATGCAAAGACAAAAGAGAAAGTGGAGTATTTTCACGAATTTTTGCCATTTCACACGAGTGGGACTGGAGATATATTTGCTTCTGTGCTTTTTGGTTCACTCATAAATGGCGAAAGCATGCAAAATTCTATCAAAAAGGCAGCAAAATTTGTGCTTAGTAGTATTAAAGTCACGCTAAAAGATAAGAGCCGCACATGGTATGGTGTGCAGTTTGAAAAGATGCTTGGCACTCTTGCGAAATAGGCGGGCAAACTACTTATTTAAAATTTTTAATAACACAACGATATGGCAAAGATTTATATCTTTACTAGCTGTTAGAAGTGCTATATCACCATGCTCTTTTTCTAGTTTTTTTAGCATTTTAAAGCAAGATTGCGCTTTTTCATTATCAAGCTCAAGCTCAAATTTTTCACAAAACTCATCAAATCTAGCTTCTCTATCTTCATGAAACCACTCTCTTAAAGCAGTGCTTGGTGTGATATCTTTTAACCAAAGAAAATTTGAAAATATCTCTTTTCTTATGCCTCTTGGATAGAGTCTATCAACAAAAGCCGCCTTCATATCCAAACTATCATCTTTGATAAAATCATAAATTCTATAAGCTTTAAACATGTTGTGATTGTAGTCCTATAATGTTTATAAATAAAAAAATATTCTTAGTTATCTTATATTTTTTATACTTATTTAATTTACCTTGCGTTTTCTTTAAATTTAAAATAGAATAATGCAAGAATTTATTTTAAGGAGGTTAAATGAAAATTTCAAATTTGATAGTTTTTTGCACTATCTTAGCTTTATTTTCTGGTTGCATGGCACCACAATTTACACCAAAGCCATTATCGCCAAACTCAAAAGGTATAGCTATGGTAAATTCTACACCTTATAGTTGCAAAGTTTTAGGCGAGGCAGAAGGAAGCGATGAGGTAAATGGTAGAATGAACCCAACTATTGAAGGACTTAGACAAGGTGCGATAAATGATCTAAAAAATGAAGCAGTTGAAATAGTAGGACTTCATAAAAGAGTTGTACTTTATATTATAAAAGAAGAGGCGCTTTGCTACTGGCTTTTTGAAGGTATTAAAACCTGCCCAGATGGAAGCTCGTCTGCACTTGGTTATAGAGTAAGAGCTCAAATTTTTGATTGCGGCGATAAGAATTAAACTAGGGCTAGAAAATAGTCCTAAAAAGAATAAATTTAAATTAAAGCTCGTTTTGATAAAATCCCAACATAAAAATCACTAAAAAGGTTATCATTATGAGAGGCTATAAAATTTTCTCAGGAACAGCTAATATTGAGCTTTCAAAGAAAATTTCGCAATATCTTTCACTTCCTCTTAGCGAGGCAAGTATAAAAAGATTTAGCGATGGAGAGATCAGCGTGCAAATCGGTGAGAGCGTGCGCGGAAAAGATGTTTTTGTCATTCAGCCAACATGTGCACCGACAAATACAAATTTAATGGAACTACTTATTTTAACTGACGCTTTAAGACGCAGTAGTGCAAGCTCTATAACAGCGATCGTGCCGTATTTTGGCTACGCTAGACAAGACAGAAAAGCAGCTCCTAGAGTGCCGATCACTGCAAAACTAGTGGCAAACATGATGCAAACAGCAGGTATCGATAGAGTCGTTACCATGGATCTTCACGCAGGGCAAATTCAAGGATTTTTTGATATTCCGGTTGATAACCTTTATGGAAGCATCATTTTTAATGACTATGTAAGAGCTAAAAATTTACCAAATCCAATCGTTGCAAGTCCTGATGTAGGCGGCGTAGCTCGTGCTAGAGCCTTGGCTAAAAATCTAAATCTTGACATGGTTATCGTAGATAAACGCCGCGAAAAAGCAAATGAAAGCGAAGTGATGAATATAATCGGTGACGTAAATGGTAAAGATGTGATTTTAGTCGATGATATGATTGATACCGCTGGTACGATCGTAAAGGCAGCTGAAATTTTTAAAGAGCGTGGTGCAACTAGCGTTATGGCATTTTGTACGCATCCAGTCCTTAGTGGACCAGCTTACGATAGGCTAAGACTAGGCTTTTTAGATGAGCTAGTGGTAACAGATACGATCCCTCTAGCTGAGGAGCTTCCTTGTATAAAAGTGCTAAGTGCAGCTTCTTTATTTGGCGAAGTGATACGCCGTGTATATCACAATGAAAGCGTAAATAGCTTATTTTAATTAATCTTGGCTTTTGTTTTGAGTGTTTCAGGCAAAAGCCAAATCTTCTTTATCTATTGTTTTTAGAATTACTTGATTAAAATTTTAACTCTGATAAATCAAAATTTATAGCAAAAAGATAGCCTCTATTTATAGCTGGAATTTTTAAAATTCTAGCCTTCTCCTTAAAAATTTTTGGCATTATGGTTTTACAAAATGGAGTTACTAGAAGGTAAGTATCTGCGTATCCGACAGCAATCTTGCCGCTTAGCACCACGCTTGTTTGCTTTGCTAAATTTGCACTTAGCTCATCTTTTTGAGCTTTGCTTAGAAGCACGTTTAGCTCTTTTGCCGCCATATCGACACCTCGTATCGCATTACTATCATTTTTTATGATAAAAATTTCATCACTTATTTTTGTGATATTTGGCATTAAAATTTGTCTATCGGCTTCTAAAAACTCAAAGCTCTTTTGTACGCCACTAAAATATCTATCCAAAAATGGCTCACTAAAATTTAGCCTCATGAAGCTTCTTTTAAACTCGCCTTTTAAATTTGTCTCATCGATAAAATAGTGTAAATTTCTCTCGTCAAGATAGCTTTGAAGCTCTTTTTTGCGTAAATTTAAAAGCGGCCTAACTAGCCAAAAGTACTTTCTCTTTTCAAGCTCGCTCATACCAAAGAGCTCTTTTAGTCCAGCACCCTTGCTAAGCTGCATCAAAAACCACTCAAATTTATCGTCAAATTGATGAGCTAAGATCAAATTTTTGTAGCTAAATTTTTGACAAATCTTGCCAAAAAACTCATATCTTACCTCGCGCGCATTTTTTTCAAAATTTGAATTATCTAAAAAAACGCTTTTTGTATAAATTTTTTTACCAAATTTATCTGCGAGCTCTTTTGCGCTTTTTATCTCGTTTTTACTTTGCTCTCGAACATTGTAATCAACCATCGCTAGATCAAATTTGATCCCAGACTCTTCTAAAATGTAAAAAAGTGCGGTGCTGTCTATGCCGTGCGAGAATGCAAGCAGGTTTGCACCTGAGCTTAGCTTTTCTCGCACATTTTGGCTTATCATTTTGCTTTTTTGATGATTTTAGCGATCAGTTTTTGATCGACCACATCGTTTACTTCACAAAGATAGAGTGAGCCGATCTCAAGCTCTTTTACATCGCTTTCATTTATTAGAATTTCGCCGTCTATATCTTTATCCCAGATATCTTTTTTGGCTGCGTAAAACATCTCGCCCTCGCTACTTTCGCCCTCAAGAGAAGCATAAATTTGCTTGCCAAGCTCTTTTTGAAGGCTCTCATTTATCGATTTTTTGGTGATCTTTTCTATCTTGTTTAGTCTTTTTGAGATGATCTTAGCTGGGATTTGCTCCATTTCAAAAGATGCCGTATCTTCTTCTTTTGAGTAGGCAAAGGCTGAAATTCTATCAAATTTAAATTCTTCTAAAAATTTACAAAGCTCATCAAAATCCTCCTCGCTCTCGCCTGGATGACCCACGATGACACCAGTTCGTAAGAATGAATTCTCGGCATTTCTCATCAAATTTAAAAGCTCTTTGATCTTTTTAGCGCCACTTCCACGCTTCATTATCTTTAGCATATCTTCGCTGATGTGTTGGATCGGCATGTCAAAGTAGTTGTGAAAGACAGGCGAGGCGATGATACGCTCAATTAGCTCCTTACTAGTCGTGCTTGGGTAGAGATAAAGTATCCTGGCACTCCTTACGCCCTTTATCTTTTCTATTTCGTCTATTAAATTTATTAGTCCGTCGCTAACGCCTTGATCGCGCATGTATGAGCTTGAGTCTTGAGATAAAAAGCTAAAGTCGTAGTAGCCTTTTTTGACCAGATTTTTGACCTCATTTACGATGTTTTCAAGTGAGCGTGATTTTAGTTTGCCTTTAAAAGTTGGAATGGCACAAAAACTGCATTTTTGGTTACAGCCTTCTGAAATTTTGATGTATGCGTGGTAGTTTGAGCCAGTTATCACACGCTCTTCATTTGCTTGCAGATAAGTTTGCGGGCTAAATAAATTTTGCTTTTTCAAGATGATCTCATCGATCTTGTCATAGTCAGCCACGCCGGTAAAGAGATCAACCTCTGGTAGCTCTTTCATGAGCTCGTCTTTGTAGCGCTGCATAAGACAGCCAGTCACTACCAGCAAAGAGCCATTTTTACGAGCTTCGTGCATCTCAAGTATGGTTTGGATGCTCTCTTCTTTGGCGGATTTGATAAAGCCACAGGTATTTACGATGATAACATCGGCATCGCTGATATCATCGGTAATATCGTAGTTTTGCAATCTACCAAGCATTATTTCTGAATCAACTAAATTTTTGTTACAGCCAAGTGAAATTAAGTGAAGTTTTGGCATTTTTATATCCAGATATTATCTATTAGCCTAGTTTTGCCAACATAAGCTGCCACTAAAATGATGGTGTTATTTTTTTCTATTTTGGAAATTTCATTTAAATTTCTATCCGTAATAGCGACATAATCAACCTTTAACGGCTCTAGCACCTCAAGCATCTTTGTTTTGATCTCACTTGCGTCTTCCTCGCCATTTTGGATCAAATTTTGTGCTTTGTTTAGCGATCTTGAAAGCCTTAGAGCATTACATTTATCTTCGTCGCAGATATAGACGTTTCTACTTGAAAGTGCAAGTCCATCTGGCTCTCTAACGATATCACAAGCCACTAGGCTGGCATTTATAAAAAATGTCTTTATCATGTTTTGTACTATGATTAGTTGTTGTGTGTCTTTTTTGCCCATGTAAACGCTATTTGCACGAGTTAGGCGAAATAGCTTGTTTAGCACCCTTAAGACGCCATCAAAGTGGCCTGGCCTAGTTTTGCCCTCTAAGATGGCTGAAAATTTCTTTGGAGCGACGATTAGAGGTTCATCTTCAAAGTAAAGCTCACCAGCATCTGGGATAAAAATAGCGCTAACGCCATTTTGCTCACAAATTTTCATGTCGTTTTGTTCGTTTCTTGGGTATTTGTCTAGATCTTCGCCTGGTAAAAATTGAGTTGGATTAACAAATGTTGAGACGATGCTTATCTCATTTTCGCTCACGCATTTTTTAATAAGGCTAACGTGTCCGTCATGAAGTGCGCCCATGGTCGGCACAAAACCGATCTTTGCGCTTGTGCTAGAGACGAAATTTTCAAGTTCTTTTATAGTTCTTATGATTTGCATTTTGACTCTTTTTGTTTGAAATTTTAACTTGGCATTGTAACAAAAAAGGATTAAAAGGGCGTAAATTTAAAAATGTAAGCAACTTTTGGCTAAAATCGGCAAAAATTTTTGGAGAAAAACTTGGATAGTTACGAATACAACGAGCTTTTAAAGAAGCTACAAACAAAAGTTGAAAACATAGGCTCTATCGTAAAGCCTGACGAGATAAAGGCTAGACTAAAAGAGATCGAGGCTATAGAGCAAGACCCTGATTTTTGGCAAGATATCGCTAAAGCAGGGGCGCTAAATAAAGAAAAGACAAAAATTTCAAATATGCTTGCAAAATTTAATGACGCCAATCAGGCAGTAAGCGATGCAAAGGAGCTCTTTGAGCTAGCAAATTCTGAAAATGACGAAGAGACTATAAATTCTCTCTTTGATGACGCTAAAAATTTAGATGAAAAGATTGTAAATCTTGAAATTTCTATGCTTTTAAGTGGCGAAGATGATGGCAAAAACGCGATCGTATCGATCCATCCTGGAGCTGGTGGCACTGAGAGTAACGACTGGGCGAGTATGCTTTATAGGATGTATCTTAGATTTTGCGAGCGTGAGGGCTTTAAGGTTGAGACCCTTGACTTTCAAGAGGGTGATGAGGCTGGGCTAAAGGATGTGAGCTTTATCGTAAAAGGCGAAAACGCCTATGGGTACTTCAAGGCAGAAAATGGCATCCATAGGCTCGTTCGCACAAGCCCATTTGATAGTGCAGGGCGCCGTCATACAAGCTTTTCTAGTGTCATGGTAAGCCCTGAGATAGATGATGACATAGAGATCGAGATCGAGGAAAAAGATCTAAAGATAGATACTTATAGAGCAAGCGGTGCAGGTGGTCAGCACGTAAACAAGACTGAATCTGCCATCCGCATCACGCATATACCAACTGGCATTGTCGTGCAGTGCCAAAATGACCGCAGCCAGCATAAAAATAGAGCCACAGCGATGAAAATGCTAAAATCTCGTCTTTACGAGCTTGAGCTGATGAAGCAGCAAGAGGCGAGCAACAGCGTCGAAAAGAGCGAGATCGGCTGGGGACATCAGATAAGATCATACGTGCTTTTCCCGTATCAGCAGGTAAAAGACAACCGCAGCGGCGAGGCATACTCACAGACTGATGCGATACTTGATGGTGACATCAAAAAGATGATAGAGGGCGTTTTGATCGCTCAAAAGGCTGAGGCGTAATAAATTTATAAAAAGAGATGAGAGCTAAAATTTTATCTCTTTTAGCTTTATGCACGCTTCTTCTTTACCTTTAAAGCAAGCCTCATCAAGATAAATTCTTGCTTTTTTATAGTCATTTTTGCCTAGATAGATAAGCCCTAGATCGTAGCTGGCCTCGCTTGAGCCAAGGCTTGTAGCTTTTTCGTAAAAATATATCGCTTTTTCTAAATTTTTATTGACCCCAAGGCCGTACTCGTAGATATATCCAGCGCTTCTTAGTCCGTCTATATTGCCATATCTGCCAGCTGTCTCAAACCAAAAAAGTGCTCTTAAGATATCCTTGCTAAAGCCTTTGCCATCACGAAAACAAATGCCAGTTTGCTGCATGGCAAGCACATTTCCATCTTTTGCGTAGTCGTAAAATCTCTTGCAAGCTTTTGGATAGTTGCCTTCATTGTATAGATAGATGGCGTCTGCTATTTGCTCGACCTCTGGATCAAGTGGTGGCTCGCTAAGGCCAAAATTTTGTGAAATTTGATCTAACGAACATCCCCAAAATAGCAAAACACTAAACACAAAAATGATAAATTTTTTCATATTTGTCCTTAAAAATTTAGGCGATTTTATCCAATTTTATCTTATAATGCCCGCAAATTTTAAGCAAAAGGAACGATATGGATCATAATGCACTTTTAATCCAGCTTGGCTATAACGTCAATGAAACGACCACTGCTCAAATGTGTAGAATTTTAAATAATACTGATGGTCTTTTGCCAAAGAGCATAATTGAACTAAACGATCATTTAAAGCCGCACCTTTGTTTTGTGGCGATGAGTGGAAGTGAAGATAGACTAAAGATAAAAAATGTAGCTACCGTTAATGAAATAAAAGAGCGAGTTGACGAGATTATAAAAAACTGGGCTAATAAATATAAAATGGAGCTAAAAAAGATAAATGAAACAACTTACTATGTAATGGGAAAGATAAGGGACTGAAAATGAAATATGATATTGTAATTATTGGTTTTGGAAAGGCTGGCAAAACGCTAGCGGTTAAGACTGCCGCACTTGGCAAAAAAGTGGCTCTTGTAGAGAGATCACCAAAGATGTATGGAGGCACTTGCATAAATGTTGGCTGCATACCAACCAAACGTCTAATAACAGCCGCTAAGGAGGCAAAATTTGTAAATAATAGTGTTGAAAGCGAATATTACACGCTTAGCGTTGAAAATAAAAATAAGCTAATCTCAGCTTTGAATGCTAAAAACTACGCAATGCTAAATGATAAAGAAAATATTGATGTGATCGATGGTGTTGGCTCATTTACTAGTGAAAATAGTGTCCTTGTGACAACGCCAAGCGGCGAGAAAAAGATAATAGAGGGCGACTTTATCATTATAAATAGCGGCTCAAAAGAGGCAGATGCTCCTTTTGAGGTTGCAAGCTCAAATGTATTTTCAAGCCAAACGCTGCTTGATCTAAAAAATTTACCAAAGCATTTTGTCATTATCGGTAGTGGTTTTATCGGTATAGAGTTTGCATCAATGTTTGCAAATTTTGGCTCAAAAGTAACTATCGTAGGACGTTCAAAACTACTTAAAAACGAAGATGATGATATAGCTAATAGCATAAAAGAGGCTCTTAGAGTCCAAGGCGTTGAAATTTTAGAGGGTTGCGAGATAGAGTGCATTAAAGAAAATGTATTAAATTTTAAGCAAAATGGTGAGCAAAGATGCCTTAGGGCTGATGCATTTTTGATCGCACTTGGCAGAGTGGCAAATGTGGATGATTTAAATTTAAAAGCTGCCGGAATTGAGCTTGACGAAAAAGGTTTTATAAAGACAAATGAAAACCTTCAAACAAATGTGCCAAACATCTATGCGGTAGGCGACGTGCGCGGCGGAGAGCTTTTTACTTACACTAGTTTAGATGATTTTAGGATAGTTTATTCACAAATTTTTGGTGATAAAAAGAGAAATACTAAAAATAGAAGTATTCACGCAAATGTGCTATTTACCGACACTCCACTTGCAAGAGTTGGAATGAGCGCCAAAGAAGCAAGTAAATTTGGGTTAAATTTTAAAGAGCTAAAGCTTAGCATGGCAACAGTACCAGGCGCAAAAGTACTAAATCACGATGTAGGCATGCTAAAAGCTATCGTTGATGCACAAAGCGGCGAAATTTTAGGAGCTAGCTTTCACTGCATCTATGCAAATGAGCTGATAAATGAAATTGCAATTGCGATGAATTTAAAAGCAAATGCAAATTTCTTTAAAAATCAAATTTTTACTCATCCAAGTATCAGTGAAGCACTAAATGACTTATTTGGACAATTTTAAAAGGAAAAGAATGAAAAAATATTTATTGCTTTTATCGGCTTTATTTTTCACTGGCTGCTTAAATGTGATTGGCATAGGACAAAAACAAGACGATTCGTGGCAGCAACCAAAGGATGAAAAAATAGTGCAAAATAAAGAGCAAATTTCAAGAAATGCGATCGAAATTTTAATACCAAAATGCGAAGAAGGCGATGCGGAAGCTTGCAACGATTTGGGCGTAAATTACGAGCTTTTAAAAGAATATGAAAATGCTTTAACAAATTATAAAAAAGCTTGTGATGCTAAGGTGCAAGTCGGTTGTGCAAATTTGGGCACTCTTTATGAGCTTGGACTCGGAGTCAAAAAAAATCCAAAAAAGGCAATTTCGATTTATAAAGAAAGTTGCAATGGCGGAGGCATGCAAGCTTGCTATCACTTAGGCAATGCTTATAGAAAGGGCGAGATCGTTAAGCGAGATTATTACTTAGCAATGCAAGCTTATACGAATGCATGCAATGCTGGCGATTTGCCAAGTTGTGCTAATATCGGTGCGATGTACGAGCTTGGGCTTGGTGTGAACAAAGATGAAAAAAGGGCTTATGGAATTTATAAAGTCGCTTGCTTTCGTGGGCTAAGCAAGGCATGCCCACAGATGAAAAGACTAGGCACAAAGCTAGGAATGTAAGTGAAAAAGGTCTTAAATTTTGGTCTTATTTTGGCTATGGGCTTTATGCTTAGTGGTTGCTGGTCTTGGCAAAAGATGGTAAGCTTTGGCTTTTGGCAAAGTGAAGAAGAGAGCAGGGCAGAGCGTCTTGAGCTTGAAAAAGAGAAGATGGAGCAAAGCTGCAATGCTGGAAATAGCATCGATTGCAATAATCTAGCTGTAAATTTTAGCAACGAAAAAGACTTTGTAAAGGCAAAAAGCTACTATGAAAAGGCTTGCAATGCTGGGCTTGCTACGGCTTGCTCAAATTTGGGTCAAATTTATGAGCAAGGGCTTGTTGATGAGCAAAAAGATATGGAAAAAGCTTTAAAACTTTATAAACTAGCTTGTGATAGTGGCGATGGCGTTGGCTGCTACAACGAGGCAATGGGTCTAAAGTCATACATCGAAAGCGAAAATTTAAAAACTCATAAGATAGATAGAACTAAGGCTGAGGCTAGAGTGCTAAGGCTTTTGGCTAAGAGCTGTGAGCTTGAGTATGCTCAGTCATGCTTTTTGCTTGCAAAGCTAAGCGGCGATGAAGCAAAGGCAGACGCACTTTATAAAAGAGCCTGCCAACTTGGCAAATGTGTGGATAAAAAGTAATACTAGTCAAAATACTGCTCTAAAAATTCGTAATAAATCAACAAAGGCTCTTCTTGAGTCTTTTAAAATTTGATGTTTTATTCGAGAAATTCTAAAAATGCCTTCAAATGTGTGCAAATCCGGACAACATCTTGTTTGGGGGGGGATCAGTCCTCAATGCTCATATAGCTTGCACCAGCTTCTTTGCTAGCTTCTTTTATCTTGTTTGTTTCTATTACGTAAGTGTGACAGCCACTTAAAACGATATCTATTGCACCATCTACTTTATATTCATCTACAAATTTTTTGATAGCATCAGATCTTGCGTCGTTTTTGTGCATTACAGAATAGGGTATCTTTAAGTAACGTTTAGCGATATTTTCTATAAGGTCGCCTTGTGTACTCATATTATTTTTAAATTTTTAGTTCCTATACAGTTTTCAAAAACTACTACATCCGCTTCTACACTTACTCTTCCATACCCAGTAGCTGTGATTGAGGCATACTGATAGCCTTTTTGTTCTAAAATTTCTTTTATATCGCGTACTATTTTTATGGCACTAAAACTACTTGATAACAAAATAGATTACAAAAATTATCTTGATCATCTAGTATCGCTACTTTTGTAGATGTTGAGCTTATATCAATACCGAAGAAATACATAAATTTATGTCTATAAAAATATAATTTCTATAACTAAGAACTTGAGAGAAATGTTATCTATTTGTAGCTTTTTTAAATAAAATCTAAAATTTTACTTCAACCCAAAGACTTTTATATTAAAAGTAGTATGGATTTTATCCTTTTCGCCTTTCATGACGATAGGAAATTCTGTCTTTACGATACTGTCATAGCTGCTAAGCGCATCTAAAAAGTCATAAAATTTTTGCGGTGTCCTTAGGGAGCTAGTTACATTTAGGCGAAATCTAAAAAATTTCTCACTAGCATTATTATCACTTTCTTCTATTTTACTAAGGCTTACTTCACTGAAAAATTTGGAGGCAAATTCTATAAATTTATCTTTATCAAATTTAGTCTCAAAAGCTGAAATGATAGCTCCATCTTTTTGTTTGGTTGCTTCAAGGGCTTTAAATTTAGCTTCAAATTCATTTTTTACTTTTGTATAAGATGAGGTTTGTGAATAATTTTGTCTAGTTAGGCTTTTAAATTCTTTTATATTTGGCACGATAAAACCAAATATCATAATGAAACAAACTACAATAAAAGCAAATATAAAAAGTAAAAGCTTGACAGGATCTATTTTTTCTAAGCTCGTATCTTTTTTACTCATTATATCCCTCAGAATTATCAATTTTATTTGTGCTTATAAAGCCATACCAGCCGTTTTTGCTTTGATAAAAGCTGGTATTTGAAGTCGTAAAAATAGATCTTAAAGGTGAAGCTAGAAGTTGATTAAATACATCTTTTGTCGGCGTTATACCACGAATGATGAGTGAGTTTTTATCCATAAAAACCTCTTCAAGCGTTATACTGTCAGGCACTAGATCAAAAAGATTGTGCAAGCTTTGCTTGAGAATAGAATTTGAAGTGAAAATATCATTTGCAGATTCTATTTGTACAGCTAGTTTAGATGAAATTTCATCTGTTGTGACTATTTTTTGACTAAGTTCTTTTTGCTCATTTGATAAAAAATTTATATTTTTTTCAATTGAATAGTTTTTGTAAAGTATAAAGAAATTTGTTGCCAAAAGAACTACAAACACAAAGCTTATAAGGCTTATCCAAATTTTGCTAAAGATAGATATAAGTGGTCTTGGTTCCGGAGCAATAAAGCTAAATCTCATAATATTATCTCTTCTTGCATGATTTCATTCATAATATGGTTTGTATTCACTGGATACACCGAAGTCTCCACTAAAAGCTCAGATTGTAGATATTGCAAAAAGGTTGCACTTGTTTTTGTGTTTTCAAAAACAATTATTTGTTCAATAAAATCGCCGCCGTAGAGAGGATTTTCGTAAAATTCTTTTACAGCCTTTACGATGTAATCAAACATCTTCATGTCATACCCAAAAATAGCAACCGATTTTTCTACATTTGTAGAAGCTGGCATATTTAGTTCATAATTTAGGTCTTCAAATTCTTTTGGCTTATCATCACTTAAAAAATCATCTAAACTTTTAAAATCATCAAGCGACGTTGCGTCATTTTCTTCTTTAATGATTAAGTTGTCAATATCTGTTATATCTTCTTCTTTTAGGCTTTCAGCTTCCTGGTTGGTTTCTTCAATACCAGACATATTTAAAAAAGTGGATAATTTCATTTGCTTATCTTTAAAGATCGCAAGTGTAAACGAATGTGCATGGATATAAAGATAAAGTGTAGTTTTTGGAGAAATTCCGCGTTTTAAAAGCTCGTGAAAGAGTAGGGCAATAGGTGAGTAGATGAGATCTACACTATCTTGTCCAAATAAATTTTTATATTTTTTTATAGCATTTAAATTTGCATAAATACTCCAGCTATCCTGCATGATAAGGCTTGTAAGATTTTTAGTATTTATATTAAATTTTTTGTATTCATCAAAGCTAACACTAGGAAGCGCGCCTTGCGAGTCGTCGTTAAAAAAAACTGAAACATATACACCAAAATATGCTTTTTCTTGCTCTTCTATGTATTTTATGATTTTTTCATCGATACTATCGATATTTATATCTGTAAATTTAGCGTTTATAGTTTTTAAAAGTTTGCCATTTCTAAAGACCTGACCGAAGAATATGCACTCATTGCCCTCCAACACGACGCTTAAAAAAAGGTTAGAAAAAAGCTTTTTAACGCTAAAAGACATAAATCTCCTAAATTTAGTGCATAATTTTCGTTATGGTAGCTAAAAAGGGATTAAATAAGTTTAAAACAGCTCGTTTTTAAGCTTAACGAAAATCTCTTTTGTATTTAAAGCTTCATTTTTTAGCTCATTATCAAGTAGGGCCGAGTTTTTAAGGTCGTCAAAATCCTCTATCATCACATCACACATCATCTTAATGCGCTCACTATCAGCCTTGCTGACGCCACTTTGGCTCATTTTTTTGATGCGCTCTAAATACTCTTTGCCGCTTTTTATGTATGAGCTAAATTTTATCGCTGCCTTGCTTTGATTAAGCGTGGTGGCGGCCATTTTGTTGTAGATGTCTAGATCAATGGCTTTTTGGCTTAAATTTAGAGCCTTTTCATACTCTCTGCTCTCGTAGTAAAATTTCGCTTCAAGGGCGAGCTTATAGGAGTTGTCGCTGTAAAAAAATAGCCCAAAGAAAGCTATTATAAAAATGGCTATAAAGATAGAAATTTTATTTTTCATAAATTTCGTCCAAAATTTCTCTTATCTCGTCATTTATTTGCGGATTTTTATGCGCATATTTTTTCCACCAAATTTTTAAATTTGACCTAAAGTCCTCTTTGTTTTGCAGAGCGCTCTTGCCGCCGTCATTTTGTGAGGCTTGCCAAAGCTCATTTTGTATCTTCTCTTTTGCCTCTTTTTGCTCTAAATTTGCCACGCTAAAAGGGGCTGAGAGGCTAAAATTTATAGTTGAAAATGGCTTTGGAAGTATCATCTTATCCCAGCTTTTAAACTCCCAAAACGAGTTTGCTTCGAAATTTAGAGCATAAATTTCACAAGATGACTTTTGCGCGATCACTGCAGCTCCGTCTGCTACGCTGTGTCTTGGTCCGCGTGGGCCATCTGGTGTGATGATGACGTCGTGGCCTTGCTTGATCTCTCTTAGAGCTTCTATGAGTGCCCTTGCACCGCCTTTTGAGCTGCTGCCTCTAATGGTGCCGATGCCAAAAAATTTGATTATTCTGGTGATTAGCTCGCCATCTTTGTGGTCGCTTATTATCACCTTGCCTTGTTTTCTGTTTTGGCTGCTCCACCAGCGTCTGTAAGCAAAGCTCATAAAGCTAAGTCTGCCGTGCCAAAAGACGACGACGCAGCCATTTTGTGGTAAGAGATTTGGAGTGTAGCTCTTTTTGCAGGTTAGAAAAATGAGCCACATCAAAATATAGATGAAAAAGACGCCAACATTTAGGGCGACCTTTTCAAGGGTGTTTTTAAATTTGCAGCTCGCCATACAAAACCATTCGTTTTGGATTTGTGATCTTTACCTTTTGCGTAGTGCCAAGAAGTTCTTCGCTGCCATCAACTTGAACTAAAAAGTTGTTAAAACTTCGCCCAGCAACGCCGCCATTTGCCCTTAGCTCTTCAAAATATACATCAAAAATTTTATCTTTTTGCGCTGCCACGATCTCGTCTAAAATTTCGCTGTGGCGATTTTGCAGGCGCGTTAGCCTTTCTGAAGCGGTCTTGTCATCTATTTGATTTGTAAAAGTAGCTGCCTTTGTGAGCGGACGAGGCGAATACTTAAAGCTAAAAATTTGCTCAAATCTAACTTGCTCAAGCACGTCCATCGTATCTTCAAATTCATTGTCGCTCTCGCCTGGAAATGCGACGATGATATCAGTTGAGATGCTAACATCTGGGCACATTTTTCTAAGTCTTAGCGCGCGGTCTAAAAACCACTCTTTTGTGTATCCGCGCTTCATCTCGCGCAAAACTTTGGTGTTTCCGCTTTGAAGTGGCATGTGCATAGACTTGCAAATTTTTGGGTTATTTGTAAAAATTTCAAGAAATTTATCATCCATGTGAAGTGGATGAGGGCTTGTAAATCTTATTCTCTCAACGCCATCTATCTCACTTATCTTTACTAAAAGGTCGCTAAAATCGATATTTTCTTGCATGCCTGAAAATCTTTTGCCATAGTTATTGACATTTTGCCCTAGTAAAAATATCTCTTTTGCACCGCTTTTTGCGGCCTTTTCTACCTCTTTTAAGATGAGACTTGAAGGGATAGAAATTTCATCGCCTCTAGTGTGCGGGACGATACAGTAGGTGCATTTTTTATCGCAGCCTATCGAGATGTTGATGTGGCTTTTGTATGGCGAGCCTCTAAATTCGCCAAATGCATATTCGCTCTCGTCGTGGTTGATGTCGGTTGAGATAAATTTAGGCGTATTTACAGCTTTTGTGATCTTGCTGACGTTTCTTGCACCAAGGACAAAATCAACATAAGGTGCGCGCTTGAAAATTTCACTACCCAAATGGCTTGCAGTGCAGCCGCAAACGCCTATCTTTGCCCCTCTTTTTTTGGCTTTTTCAAAGGCTCCGACCTCACTAAAGAGCTTATGGACTGGCTTTTCACGAACCGAGCAAGTATTTATAAGGATTAAATCAGCTTCTTCGATGTTTTGTGTTAAGGAGTAGTCTTCTTTTTGTGAGAGCTCGGCTATGATATGCTCGCTGTCACGAACATTCATAGCACAACCTAGAGTTTGGATAAAGAGTTTTTTACTCATTAAAGTATATGCACTTCATACATATAATCGCTATCATCAAGGCCGTATTTCACGGTTCTGTGATAAACGCTTAGCCCTTTTTCTTCAAAGTGCTCGACTAAGGCGATTAGTTGTTTGTGTGTGTTTTCTTTATCAAAATAGAAAATTTTCTGACCCTCTTTTTCGACAGCTGCCTCTATCTTTTCTAGTGAAATCGTTTTTGGTTTTGCGTCTAATTCGGCTCTTGCAAGTTTTAGCTCCATTTTTAATCCTTTCAAAAACTTAAATTTTAATCGGTCAATATACCCAAATCATCATAAAAAAAGGATTAAATAAAAGTTAATAACAAGCTTAAAGTTATTAAAAGTATGGCTTATGTATAATTTCAAAACTTCACGAAAAATCCCCGAAATTTATCGTCACAATGGAGAAAAAATGGAAAGAATATCAGACATTATAGAGTCAATTGCAAATGAGAAAAATTTAGAGATAGAAGATGTAAAAGAGCGCGTCATAAGAGCCTTGATAAACACTGCAAAAAGGGTTTATGGCGAAAATTATGAATATGATGTAAGCATCGATGCAAATAAAAATTTAAAGCTTTATCAAAAAATTTCAATCGTAGCAAACAACGATGAGAGGCTTGCTGAAGACAATGAGCACTTTTTAAGCTTAAAAGAGGCTAAAAAGATAGATAGTGGCGTAGAGATCGGAGATGAGCTCACTTACGAGCTAAGCCTTGATAACCTTGGCAGAACAGCCGCCCAAACACTTCACAAAGAGCTTGAGTATCACATCCAGCGCCTAGTCGAAGAGAAAATTTTACAAAAATATAATGAGATGAGCGGCCACATGGTATTTGGTCCTGTTGTTAGGGTTGATAACGACGAAAACACCTTTATCGAGATAGACGAGCTTCGTGCCATCTTGCCACGCAAAAACCGCATAAAAGGCGAGAAATTTAAAGTAGGCGATGTGGTAAAAGCGGTCATTAGAAAAGTTTTTACAGATAAAAATTTAGGCATAAAGGTCGAGCTTTCAAGGACTTCGCCAAAATTTCTTGAAGCTCTACTAACTTCAGAGGTGCCTGAGATAAAAGATGGCGGCATTATCATTCAAGGAAGTGCAAGGATCCCTGGTGAAAGGGCTAAAGTAGCGCTCATCTCAACTACTCCAAACATCGATCCAGTCGGTGCAACGGTCGGCACAAAGGGCGTTAGGATAAATGCCGTAAGCAAAGAGCTTCATGGTGAGAGCATCGACGCGATCGAATACACCACTGAGCCAGCGATCTTGGTGGCTCGCGCTATGGCACCTGCGATCATCACATCTGTAAAGATCGAAGAAAATAAGGCAATTGTAACGCTTGCAAGCGAACAAAAGAGCAAGGCGATCGGCAAAAACGGCATAAATATCCGCCTAGCAAGCATGCTAACTGGCTATGAGATCGAGCTAAACGAGCTTGGTTCGAAAACTAGTAGTGGCGATAGTGACGGCGGAATGGTCAAGGATCTAAAAGCACTCTTTGGTGACAACTAATGAAATTTCAAATAAGAAAAGCGAGTGAGGGCGATATAGACGTGATCTGTGAGCTTGTAAGAGAGCTTGCGGCTTACGAAAAAATGAGTGATCAAGTCACTTTTACAAATGAAATTTTTGCAGACTCTATCTTTAACAAAAACCATGCAAAAGCCCTTATCTGCGAGAGTGAGGGCAGGGTGATAGGATATGCTATCTATTTTTACACATTTTCTACATTTTTAGGGCTTGGTGGGATCTATCTTGAGGACATTTACGTCAAAAAAGAATTTAGAAATCAAGGTATCGGCAAGGCATTTTTTAAATTTTTAGCTCAAATTTGCAAGGATGAAAATTTAAAAAGGCTTGAATGGTGCTGCCTAAACGGGAATGAGCCAAGCATCAAATTTTATGAAAGCATGGGTGCTAAAAATCAATCTCTTGAGTGGAGAACCTACCGCTTAGACGGCGAAAATTTAGAAAAACTTTTAAATTTATAGTTCGTTTTTAAATAAAAAGCTCAAATTTACTCTTAAATTTGAGCTTGTGAGCGATTAAAATTTATATGTATATCCCATGTAAATACCAACGTTTGTCTCTTTTATTTTTGCATTATCATATTTTGCTATAGAGCAACATTTTGTTCTATCGGCTTTTAAACCAAATTCAACTGCATTGTTTTCGTTGATAGAGTATTCAGCACCAATTCTTGCACCTAGCATCCAGAGCCATTTGTATTAGCTTTTTCCGAGCCATCATGAGTGTCAAATACATCCATTTTAAGCTTTGAGTAGCCAGTGTAGCCACCAAGAATTAATTTAAGATCTTTTGCTACGCTTGGAGTGTAGTCTGCTCCAACTATAAATTTGTGTGTTTTCCATTTTACTACTGTGCCGCCTTCATCGCCAAGTGACTTTTTGGCTTGAAAGTCGTAAATGTAAGCTCCATAAACTCTAAAACTATCAAAATCATAGCCAGCTTTTAGTCCAAAATTTGATGAGCTTATCAAACAGAGTGAGATGCTTGTAGGCGGGATATGTTATATAAAATTTAAAGCGAGATGATATAAGTTTTTAAAAGGTGGTTAGCCACCTTTTGTTATTTTATTGCAATTATTTTTGTATCTTTTTGTTTAAGTTCTAGACTACCATCTACATTACATCTTGGATTTAAAGTTTCTAGAGTTGCCAAAACTTCTGTTTTATTACCTTCGCTTATGTCATCATATTTTTTTAAGATATACATATGTGGTATATTTTTAGGTATGCTACCTTTTGGCATACTAAAAGCCACGGCTTTTACGTTAAATTTTTCTAGATCGACCTTCGTATCTTTATCGACTATCAGATAACCTTTAATACCATCTTCTTTTAATTCATTTTTCTTAGTCTCTATATTATATTCCTAGTCAAAATTTACCCTTTTATAAAACCTTACTTCGCCTTTAAAATGTTTGATACTACCCATATCAGCTTTACAAATTTTAGCCAAAGTAGTTGGCTCACCACATCCAGTTAGAGCAAAAGTAAGTGTTGCTGTAATGACTGAAAAAAACGACTTTTGTTTTCATATTTTTCCTTTTTGTAAAAGTTAGAAATTCGGATTTTACAAAAAAATAAAACTGAAAAAATTAAACTAATAAATTTATGAAATATTTTTTGATAAATTTGGTGTAAAAAAGAAATTTGAGCTCAAGGCAAGTGCTTCAAGCTCATTTAAATTTACTCGTTTAGGATAGAGAGAAGCTCTTTGTTGTCTTTTGTTTTTAGCATTTTTGCGTATAAAAATTTAAGCGCTTCGACATCATCCATTGTGGCGATCGCAGAGCGGATAGCCCAAATTTTTTGAAGCTCATCAGGTTTTTGAAGTAGTTCTTCTTTTCTTGTGCCTGATTTTAGTACGTTGATAGCTGGGTAAATTCTGCGGTCTGAGATATTGCGGTCAAGCACGATCTCGCTGTTTCCAGTACCTTTAAACTCTTCAAATATCACTTCATCCATGCGTGAGCCAGTGTCGATAAGTGCGGTTGCGATGATGGTTAGCGAGCCACCATGCTCGATGTTTCTAGCTGCTCCAAAGAAGCGTTTTGGCTTGTGAAGAGCGTTTGCGTCCACGCCGCCTGTTAGCACCTTGCCACTTGGCGGGGTCACTGTGTTGTAGGCGCGTGCTAGACGGGTTATGCTATCAAGCAGGATAATGACGTCTTTGCCCATTTCAACTAGACGTTTTGCCTTTTCGATGACTAGCTCTGCTACGCGGACATGGTTAAGCGCTGGCAGGTCAAATGTCGAGCTAAATACCTCGCCTTTTACGCAGCGCTGCATATCGGTAACTTCTTCTGGTCTTTCATCTACTAGAAGTACCATTAGCTGGGCTTCTGGGTGATTTTTGGCAATGCCGTGAGCTAACTCTTTCATAAGCTCAGTTTTACCGCTTCTTGGAGGTGCGACGATTAGACCACGCTGACCTTTACCGATAGGCGTGAAAAGATCAAGCACACGGCCCGTTAGCTTCATCGGATCATACTCTAAATTTAGCTTTTCAGTTGGAAATAATGGGGTTAGGTTGTCAAAGAGTGGCCTCTCTTTTGCGTCTGCTAGAGGCATGTAATTTACCGCTTCTATCTTTAAAAGAGCGTAGTATTTTTCCTGATCTTTTGGCTCTCTTACTTGGCCAGTGATGATGTCGCCCACACGAAGTGCAAATTTACGGATCTGCGAGTTTGAAACGTAAGCGTCATTTGAGCTGTCACTTAAATTTGCATCAACAGCTCTTAAAAAGCCATAACCTTCATTTGTGATCTCCAAAATTCCAGTAAATAGTATAAAGCCGCCTTGTTTTGTCTGGGTTTTTAGTATCTCAAATATCAAATCCTGCCTACGAAATTCTCGTGGATTTTCAACACCAACGCTATTTGCGATCTGCACTAGCTCATCTAAACTAAGCGTTCTTAGCTCTTCGATCTTGTGTCCATCTACTGGTATGTGTGTTCTTGATGCTTGATGTTTTTTTGTAGTTTTTGTGTTTTGAGCAGCACTTTGCTCGGTTTGGTTATTTTCCATATTTCCTCTTTAAATGTGGGGATAATTTTGCAGAATTTCTAGGTTTCAAAAAGAAGTTTTTGAAAGTTTTGGCATTTTATAAAAATAAAACTTTGTTGTCAAGAAATGGCATAAAATAAAATTTTTGCTCAAAAATGGTTGATTTGCTATAATCTCGCCATTTTATAACGATAACAAAAGAAGAAATTTGTGCCTATTTTTGTAGTTTGTCTGCCATAAAATTTATGTATTTAAATTATGGTGTATAATAGGCATGTGATGCAATAATATTGGTAAAAATTTTAGATAAAAGAAAGTAAAAATGCCACAAAGTAGATGTGCTCATTGTAGATTAAAATTTGATGAAAGCGTGATGATCTCAAATGAAAGCGGACTTAAATTTTGCTGCGCTGGCTGCAAAGGCGTTTATGAAATTTTAAATGAAAATGGGCTTAGTGAGTTTTATGAGCGACTTGGTAAAAATACACTTACACCGGCAAGCAACGGTGCAAATATCAAAAATTTAGCGGCAAATTTTAGTGAGCTTGTGACAAAAGAGGGCGACTTTAGTCAAATTTTGTTTTTAATCGATGGTATCACCTGCTCAGCTTGCATCTGGCTGCTTGAAAAGGCACTTTTTAGCTTGCCGGGCGTCTTGGAGGTAAATATCAACTCGCTTAATCAAAAAGCGGTTATTGTTTTTGATGAGCAGGAGCTTTTGGTAGAGCAAATAATTGAAAAAATTTATGCCGTTGGTTATGTCCCAAAGCCCTATGCTACGAGTCAAAAAGAGGACGAGCTAGCTAAGAAAAGAAGAAAATTTTACACAAAAGCGCTAGTTGGTATCTTTGCTACGATGAACATTATGTGGCTAGCCATTGCTCAGTATAGTGGGTATTTTAGTGGCATAAGAGGCGACATAAAAGATATTTTAAGCTTTGCGCAGTTTGTATTAGCAACGCCTGTGCTTTTTTATACTGGTAGCGAGTTTTTCAAAGGGGCAAAGATAGCCATTAAAAACGCTTCGCCAAATATGGATTTGCTCGTTATCACGGGGGCTAGCGTAACCTATATCTACTCCATTTTTGCGATGTTTACGAGGAGTGGCGAGAGCTATTTTGACTCGGTTGCGATGATCATCACCTTTGTTTTTATCGGTAAATTTTTAGAAATTTTGGGCAAGAAAAAGGCGCTTGAGACTTCAAATTTCTTAAATGATATGCTGCTTGCAAAGGTGTGCGTTTTAGAAGATGGTAAGGATATTTTAAAAGAGCCAAGAGATGTAAATTTGGGCGAAAAGATCGTGCTTAGATCTGGCGAGAGGGCGCTACTTGATGGAGTAGTGCTTAGTGGCGAGGCAAGCGTGGATAGCTCAAGTCTAACTGGAGAGAGCCTGCCTGTAACCTTGGAAGTGGGACAAGAGGTGAAAAGTGGCGTCATTTGTCAAAATGGACAAATCATCTACGAGGCAAAGGAAATTTTTAAAAATTCTTATCTAAACCAGCTCATAAATTTACTCCAAAACGCAGAGCTAAAAAAGCCAAATATCGAGCTAATGGTTAATAAAATCGCTTCTAAATTCTCTTTTAGCGTGCTAACTCTAGCATTTTTTACATTTTGGTTTTGGTACTTTAAATTTGGCTTTTCAGAAGCGATCGTCACGGCTGTAAGCGTCATCGTGATTGCTTGCCCTTGTGCGCTTGCTCTTGCCACGCCAGTTAGTAGCGTCTGTGCCCTTGGTGTGGCCTTTAAAAACAAGGTACTTTTTAAGGAGGCTAAATTTTTTGAAAGCCTTGCAAAGTGCGACGTGGCAGTTTTTGACAAAACTGGCACGCTCACAAAGGCGGAATTTGAAGTTGGTGAATTTTTTATAAAAGAGAGCATAAGTTTAGATGAAATTTATTCGCTAGCTCTTATATCAAATCATCAAATAAGCGTGGCAGTGGCTAAATTTCTAAAGCAAAAAGGCGCAAGGAAAATAGAGCTTAAAAATACAAATTTAAGCGTGGCAAAGGGTGTTGAGGCTGAAATTTCGGATAAAAAATTTTATGCAGGAAGCAAGCGATTTTTAGTTGAAAATGGTATTAGTTTTGATGAAGCTGAAGAAAATGTGAGCTTTTTTGTGGGGCTTAATGGTGAGCTAGTGGCGAAATTTTACCTAAAAGATAGCGTAAAACCTGAAGCAAAGGCCTTGATAGACGAGCTAAAGAATGCTGACATGAAAGTGTGTATCTTAAGTGGCGACGTACAAAAAGTAGTAAAAAACGTAGCAGATGAGCTTGGCGTGAGCGAGTTTAGAGCGGAGATGCTACCTGAAACGAAAGCTAAATTTATAAGCGAATTAAAAGGGTACGGTAAAAAGGTGCTAATGGTAGGAGATGGCATAAACGACGCAGCAGCGCTTAGCCTTGCTCATGTTGCTATTTGTATGGGAAGCGGGGCGGTAATAAGCTTAGAAAGAAGCGATGTGGTACTACTTGATGATAGTTTAAAAAGTCTAGCGAAGGCCATAAAAATCTCAAAATTTACTTACAAAACGATAAAGCAAAATTTGCTCTTTTGTCTTCTTTATAATGTTCTTGCTCTGCCATTTGCCGTATGTGGCTACGTCATTCCGCTATTTGCTGCGCTTTTTATGTCGCTTAGCTCGCTAAGTGTTATATTAAACTCGCTTTATATTGCTATAAAATTTAAGGAAAAATAATGGATAGCGCGACACTTGCAATGCTAGTTTTTATTTCGGTTTTGATGGGAGCATTTTTGCTTTTTGGTGTGCTTTGGGGGATAAAAAATAAACAATTTGAGGACTACCGAAAATTTTTAGACGGAGCAAATTTGGACGATGAAGATGCGCTAAATGAAGCTTATGAGTTAGAGCTTCGCAAAAAAGAAGCTCTAAAAAAAAGAACAAAATCTAATAAAGATAAAATTTAGCTTTCAATCGTTGGCTCGCCAAAAAGTCTATTGGCCTCTTTTAGAACCCCTTGTTCTCTTTGTCTTTGAAGCTCTTCTGGCGTTTTTGGCTCTTTATTTAGCATCAAAGCAAAGTTATTTTTCTCGTTTTGCAGCTCGCTTTTTATCTCGGTTTTTAGCTCATTTTTAGTTTCAACGTTATTTGCATTTAGTCTTGAAATTTCCTCATCAAGCTCGTCTAATTCGCTTTTTTCATTATTTTCTAAAGAGGCTTTAGGCATCTTAGTTTGTGCTTTTTGCTCATCGCTCTTTGCATTTACTATCTTCGCATTTTGTCCAAAAAGTGTACGCAATATCTCATTTAAAATTTTCCAGTTTTTCTTAAAATACTCTAGATTTTCATCCTTTGCATTTACTATTAGTCCAAGTTCATTATTGTTAAAAAAGCTAAATTCCACAAATTCTTTAAAAAACTCACCAAGATCGTAGTTTCTATCATAAATTTTTGTTAAGAAGAGTTCGTATGGACCTTGCATTTTAGCAGGAGCTGCTTGGCTTTTTTGAGTGATGACTTCTGTGATTTGAGTGGAATTTTCGCTATTTTTTGAGATCACTTCATTTATAGCGTCATCGATATCTTGTAAATTTAACGCTTCTATCATCATAAAAAGCATTAGCATTAGCACAAAGCCATTGTCGCTACTTACATTTAGCATACCTTTAGCTTGTGCCAAAATTCTAAAAAATCTCTCATAAACAAGTAGTGAAATTTTTGAGTCGTTTTCTATAAATTTTTGCTTTAAATTTGCCAAAATTTCATCTATTATCATCTCAGGATCATAGCTTTCAAGTTCGCTTACAAGCACTCTGATAGCATTTTTATCGTGATTTAAAACATGAGCTATTATCTCTTCGATCTTTTCTGGATCAAGAAGTCCTAGCATTGATGCTACGCCATTTGCCGTGACATTATTTGCCCCGTAAATAATAGCTTGATCAAGAAGCGTCAAAGTATCTCTTAGCGATCCTCCGCCACTTCTTGCTAAAATTTCAAGTGCCTCTTTTTCGTAGCTAATGCCTTCTTTGCTTAAAATAAACTCAAGATGCTTAATGATGCTGTATCTGCTTATCTGTTTAAATCTGAAATGCTGCGTTCTTGAAAGCACCGTTGTTGGAAGCTTTAATGGATCAGTCGTCGCTAGGATAAATTTTACATAGCTTGGTGGCTCCTCAAGCGTTTTTAAAAGGGCATTAAATGCCTCTTTGGTTAGCATATGCACTTCGTCAATTATAAAAATTTTATATCTTGCCATTGCAGGAGCATATTTTGTTTGTTCTATTAGCTCTCTTATGTCATCTATCTTTCTGTGGCTAGCAGCGTCCATTTCGATGATGTCCATATGCCTTGACTCATTTGCCATGATGCATTGCGGACATACTTCACATGGTTTTGAGGTAGGTCCTTTTTCGCATACTAGAGCTTTTGAAAATATCCTAGCACTTGAAGTTTTTCCACTGCCTCTAAGCCCAGAAAATAGATATGCGTGGCTTATGCGACCCTCGTCAAGTGCGTGTATAAGACTTTTACTAACTGCTTCTTGACCGATAAGTTCGTCAAAATTTTTAGGGCGATATTTTAAAGCTAGTGCTTGCAATGCGGTATCCTTTTTATAAAGTTCAAGGATTTTATAAAAAAAGGCATAAATTTATGATTATTTATATCTTTAAATTAAGTTAAAAAACTTTATATTTTTAGATCGGATTTAAATAAATTTGAGATAGTTAATGCCTTTAAAGGAGAAAAATGTCTGCATTTTGGAGTGGTTTTTTTACAAGTTTATCTTTAATATTGGCTATCGGCGCGCAAAATGCATTTGTTTTGAAGCAGGGTATAAAAAAGGAACATGTTTTCGCAGTTTGCTTAATATGCGCACTTGGTGATGCCTTGCTTATATTTGCTGGAGTTTTTGGTTTTGCAAAAGTGCTACAAAAATTTGAGTTTTTTAAACAGGTTGCCATATATGGTGGCTTTATCTTTTTATTTGTCTATAGTCTAAAGAGTTTGTATGGTGCATTTAAAAATCCCAAAAGCCTTCTTCCTAGTGCGCAACACGAGTCAAAATTTAGCAAAATAGTGCTTTTGACGCTTGCTTTTACTTGGCTAAATCCTCACGTCTATCTTGATACGATGCTTTTAATAGGATCTATTTCAACAAAATTTGGAGATGAAAATATAATTTTTGGCATCGGTGCTAGTCTTGCATCGCTATTTTTCTTCTTTTCTTTAGGATATGGAGCAAGAGTTCTCGCTCCAGTTTTTGCAAAAGAAATTTCATGGAAAATTTTAGAAATTTTTGTTGGAATTGTTATGTTGGTGATAGCTTTTAGTTTGCTGTTTGCTAAAGCATGAAGGATAAAATACATAAAATTTTATGTTAAATATTTTGTATTTTTGTATAAATTTTTAAAAAATGCCTTGGCGTGTGTGTGCCAAGGCAAAATTTTGGATTAGCAAGAGAAACAAGTTTTAAACTCATAAGCGGTTGGACGTGCTTCGTAAGGCCAAACTTGAGTTTCAAATTTAAAGTGTTGATAGGTGTCTATGAAAAGATCGGTCATTATTGGTTTTAAGTATTCATTATCGCGAATCAGCGCTTCTAAACTACCACGAAGTGTGTGTGGAAGCTGTTCTATGCCACGCTCTCTGATCTCATCAAGATGAAGTTTAAATAAATTTTCATCCATCGGACCAACTGGCTCGTATTTGTTTTTAACACCGTCAAGTCCTGCCATTAGCATCGCTGAGAAGGCTAGATAAGGGTTTGCTGTGCTATCTGGAAATCTCATCTCGGCTCTAACTGACTTTTCGCCTGAACCATAAGGTATGCGGATACTTGCTGAGCGGTTTTGGCTAGAGTATGTTAGGATAGATGGTGCTTCAAAGCCAGGGATTAGGCGTTTGTAGCTGTTTGTGCTTGGGTTAGTAAAGGCGGCAACGCTTCTTGCGTGTTTTAAAACGCCACCGATGTAGTATCTTGCGAAATCACTTAAATTTGCGTAGTTGCCCTCTTTATAGAATAAATTTTTACCATCTTTCCAGACTGATTGATGCACGTGCATGCCGCTTCCGTTATCGCCATAAAGTGGTTTTGGCATAAATGTAACAGTTTTGCCGTTTAAATGAGCTACCATACGAACGACGTATTTGTAGATTTGAACATTATCGGCGGCTTCGACTAAGTTACCAAATTTTACGCCGATCTCACCTTGTCCTTGAGCGACTTCGTGGTGTCCTAAAAAGACTTCAAGGCCAACTTGCTCTAAAACCTGCATCATCTCGGCTCTTAGATCGACCATGCTATCGATTGGTTGAGTCATCAAATAGCCGCCTTTTCTGCGTGGGCGATGACCTGTGTTGTAGCTATCTTTGAAGTCAGTAGCATCGTTCCATTCGCCTTCCTCGCTATCTACTTGATACATCGCGCAGTTTGGGCTATCGATGATTTTGACGTTGTCAAAGACAAAAAATTCATTCTCAGGGCCAAAATACGCCTCGTCACCAAGACCGCTATCTTTTACGTACTGCATTGCTCTTTTGGCTATTGAGCGAGGGCATTTTTCATAAATTTGACCCTTGTAAATGTCGTAAATATCGCAAAAAACAACAACTGTAATATCAGAAGTAAATGGGTCTAAAAATGCAGTTGTAGCTTCTGGCTTCATTATCATATCGCTCTTATCGATTGGTTGCCAGCCATGCATGGAGCTAGCGTCCATTGGGATGCCATTTATAAAATTTTCTTTCGTAACAGCTTTTATGTTGTAGCTAATACTATGCCAAGCACCACCTAAATCAGTAAATCTAAAATCTACAAATTTGACTTCATTTTCTTTACAAAAATCAAAAAAATGATCTATATTTTGGACGAATTTTCCCACTTTTTTCTCCTTTTAATTTTTAAATTTTTCGTATTCTATCATAAAACCTAATATTTAAGATTAAATTTATATTTTATTTGAACCCAATCTAAAATTTTACTAATTCTCTATCTCTATTTTTAAAAATAGCACATTTTGAATAACCTAAATCTCTAGCTATTTGCTCGCAAATTTCACCATTTTTACCGATATCTTCTTTTGCGTGAGCATCTGAGCCAAAGGTGATGGTTATATCTTTTTCGGCTATTAGTTCAAGTAAATTTACGCTTGGATATTGCTCGCCGATAGGTTTTCTAAAGCCAGCAGCATTTATCTCAACAACTAAATTTGCTTCTTTTATCGCATTTACTGCATTTTTAGCTAAAATCCTAACATCCTTTTTTGGTAAAAATTTAAAAAGCTTTAAAAGATCGATATGCCCCATAATGTCAAATTTGCCAAGCTTGGCCGATCTTTCTACGTGATCAAAATACTCTTGCCAAATTTGATCTAAGTCTTTGCCCTCGTAGCCACCGATAAATTCTGGATTGTCAAATGCCCAGCCATTAAAAAAATGCACAGAGCCTATCAGATAATCAACCTTTCTAGCAAAAACTCGCTCATCCATGAATCCATCTAAAAAATCCATCTCATAGCCAAGCAAAATTTCTATCTCACCGCTAAATTCATCTCTTAAATGTAAAATTTCATCTTCATAGCCCTGCATTTCATCAAAGCTCATTCTGTAAGCTTCATCGTAGTTCATCGGTGCGTGATCGCTAAAGCCAAAGTATTTTGTGCCAGCTTTTATTGCGTTTTGTACATACTCTCTTGGCTCTCCAACTGCGTGCTTGCAAAGTGGCGTATGGTTGTGAAGATCGACGGTCATTTTTAGCCTTTTAAGGTCGTTTATTTTTAAAAATGCTATCTAAAAATTTATAAATTTAAAGATAAAAGCATTGCCTTTAAACTTACTTTTTATTTAAATCCTATATAATCAAGCCAAATTTTATTAGGAGCTTTTATGACCCAAGAGGAACTTGACGCACTTATGGCAGGTGGGCTAGATGATGAGTTAGATAATGCTAAAGAAGATGCTGGCCAAGAGGTTGCGGACGTCAAAGAGGATACGGACGAGGTAGCAGAAGTTGCAGAAGCAATCGATACTAAAGATGAGCCACAGTCAAAATCAGAAAGTAATTCAAAGAATGCAAAAAATTATAGAGTTAGTGCAGATGGCGTTTGGCCACCACCACCACCAACGGAAGATCACAAAATGGTTCATCAGCTTGATGACGTAACAAGAGATAGCGAAGAAAAAGCTACTCAGATGTTTGATAAGCTTGAGACGATAAATAACTTTTTTATGGACGCTGAGAGCGACTCAAATAGCCTAAAAGACACAATAAACTCAAACATTGAGCTATTTACGACGCTAAGTGAGAAATTTCCAAATATCGCTGCATTTAGTGAGGCTTTGGAGAAAAATAACTCGCTTCTTGGCACGATCGATAATATCATCGGAAATTTACAAATGGGACAAGATGAGATCATGATGGCTATGGATATGATGCAGTATCAAGACATTCATAGACAAAAGATCGAGCGTGTTATTAATGTTATGAGGGCGCTAAGCAAATATATGAATACCTTGTTTGAAGGTAAAATCGACGATGATAAGCGTGTTAGCTCTGCTGTTCACATCGCTGGTGATACAACGACCGAAAATCTTGTCAGCAACGACGATATCGAAGCCTTGATAGAAAGCTTAGGTAAAAAATAGTGCTAAAAAGGCCTGAGCTTTTATCTCCAGCTGGAAATTTAACAAAACTTAAAATCGCCCTTGAGTACGGGGCTGACGCCGTTTATGGCTCTGTGGCTAGCTTTTCGCTAAGGACTAGATCGGCGAGGGAATTTAACCTTGAAACGTTCAAAGAGGCGATAGACTACACACATGCAAAGGGAAAGAAATTTTATGCGACCATAAATGCCTTTCCTTTTAACTCGCAGATCGAGCCACTAAAAAGGCACTTGCAGACTATCTCGGCTATGAAGCCAGATGCGTTTATAATCGCAACACCGGGGGTTATGAGCCTGGCAAAAGCCATCGCTCCAGATATCGAGATACACCTCTCAACTCAGGCAAACGTTATGAACGTTTTGGACGCTAAAATTTATCACGATATGGGCGCAAAACGCATCGTTGTGGCTAGAGAGATGAATTTAAAAGATGTTATAAAGATAAAAGAGGAAATTCCAACCCTTGATATCGAAATTTTCGTCCATGGCTCGATGTGCTTTGCCTACTCTGGCAGGTGTTTGGTAAGCTCAGTGCAAAGCGGACGTATGTCAAATCGTGGCAGCTGTGCAAATGACTGCAGGTTTAAGTATGAACTCTACGCCAAAAACGAGGATAGTGGCGTGCTTTTTCGCTTAGAAGAGGACGAAAATGGTACTCACATCATGAACTCAAAGGATCTTTGCCTCATCTCACACATTAAAGAGATCGTTGATAGTGGCGTAATAGATAGTCTAAAAATAGAAGGTCGCACAAAGAGCGAGTACTACGCAGCTTGTACAGCAAGAGCTTATAAAATGGCGATAGATGATGCCATGGATGATAAATTTAACGCACAAATCTATGAAAATGAGATAAATACATTGAAAAATCGTGGCTTTACGGATGGATACTTAGTGCATAGACCTTATGAACGAACCGATACACAAAATCACGTTAGTAGCCTAGAAGAGGGCACACATCAGGTAAATGCAATAAGCGAAGATGGCGAGTTTTTTAAGTGCAAATATAAAATTTTTCCAGGCAATAGCTACGAGATCGTGGCTCCTACTGGATCGGTTATAGAAGATAGTGAAAATGAAATCTCAAAGGTTTATTCACAAGAGGGCAAGAAATTTATCAAATTTAAACAGCTCATCACCAAAAAAGGCAAGATTATGAGTGAAATTCATAGCGGCAATGAAAATGAGATAAACCTCGGTGTTAAGCTGCCAAAATTTAGCTTTTTGAGGGAGAAAATATGAAATTTGTTTCTATTATAATGGGAAGTAAGAGTGACTATGAGATAGTTAGTGAGGCTGCAAAAACTCTTGAAAAATTTGGTGTAAAATATGAACTGATAATCAGCTCAGCTCATAGAAGTCCAAAAAGGACGAGTGAGTACGTCGCAAATGCTGAGAAAAAGGGCGCAAAAGTCTTTATCGCAGCTGCAGGTATGGCAGCTCACTTGGCTGGAGCGATCGCTGCAAATACAACCAAGCCAGTTATCGGCATACCAATGGCAGGATCAGCTTTAAGTGGCGTTGATGCACTTTACTCAACCGTACAAATGCCAAGTGGTATGCCAGTGGCAACTCTAGCTATCGGCAAGGCTGGTGCTATAAATGCAGCCTATTTGGCGGTGCAAATTTTAGCTCTTGAAGATGATAATCTGGCAAGTGCTCTAAAAGCCGATAGAGAGGCGAAAGTAAAGGCCTTAGAGGAAGACTCTTCAAAGGTTGAAGTGATACTGTAAAAAGGAGAAGCGGTGCAGACATATCTTGGAGTTGATGAATTTTGCAAACTTGTGCACTTGGAGCGTGAAGTTATCGAAGATATGATAAATCGTGGCGTTTTGAAAACCAAAGAGGAAAATGGAGAAATTTTGATAGAAGCGAGCGAAGGAACGATGAGCGTGGTGCCTAGTGTTTCGCAAAATTTATCCTTGCAGCCGCAAGGCCAAGATGGTATCAGCTTTGTTGAAAAGACGATCGGAACGATATTAAATTTACACGAAAAGGTGCTTGACGCAAAGGATGAGACGCTTGAAACCCTAAGAAATGAGAATAAATTTTTAAAAGAGGCGCTTATTTCTATGCAAGAGCTCTATGACGAAGATAGAAAAATGGTCGAGACTCTTACAAAACAGCTTAAAATTTCACAAGATGAAGTTGAATTTTTAAAACGAAAATACAAGCTAATGTGGAACCAAGCGGTTGAAAATTTTAACGGACAAAAGTAGTTTATGAAGATTATAAATTTAGAAGATAGCTTTGAAATTTACGGAGTAAAAACTCGCACTAAAAATGAAGATGAGATGGGCGGCAAGGGTAAAATTCCAGCTTTATGGTCTAAATTTATGAGTGAGCACTGCGATGGCAAGAGTGAAATTTATAGCGTTTACTGCAACTACGAAAGCGATCTTAACGGACATTACGATAACTTCATCGGCACAAGATCAAGTCACAAAAGTGATGAAATTCTAGAGATAAAAAGTGGCAAATACGCCGTTTTTAGTTTTGTAAGAGAGCCACAAAATGTTGTAAAATTTTGGGGTGAAATTTGGAGATATTTTGAAAGTAGTGAGCTAAAAAGAGCCTATGAAACAGATTTTGAGCTTTACAGCAGCGACGAGATAAAAATTTTTATATCTATTTTAGGTTAGAAAAAATGAATAAAAAAAACAATAGTTCAATTTTGAGTTTTATCGAAAATTTTGGTAACAAATTGCCAAATCCAACTATGCTTTTTATATATCTTTCGATTATTACGATAATAATATCGTTTGTGTTAGAAAAGATGGGCGTTGGTGTAAGCTATCAGGCTATCAAAGATGGACAAATATCACAGCTTAATGCAAATGTTATAAATTTGCTTTCTGCTGATAGTCTTAGATCTTTTGTTTCGTCTGTGCTTAAAAATTTTACTAATTTTTATCCTTTGGGAGTAGTCTTTGCGATTATTCTAGGTATTGGTATTGCAGATAAGTCCGGGCTTTTGTCAGCACTTATGACAAAGATTGCCTTAAAATCTTCCAAAATATGGGTAACTCCAATCGTTATTTTTCTTGGCGTAATGTCAAATGTTGCTTCCTCGGTTGGCTATGTTGTACTAATCCCGCTTGGAGCTATTTTATTTGTTGGATTTGGTCGCCATCCAATTGCTGGATTAGCTGCTGCTTTTGCTGGTGTCAGTGGTGGCTGGTCGGCAAATTTATTAATAGGTACAAATGACCCGATGTTTGCGGCATTTTCTATGCAAGCAGCTAGCGTGTTAAATCCAGATTATGTAGTGTTAGCAACTGCAAATTGGTACTTTATGATCGCTTCGACATTTTTGATCGTATTTGTTGGCTGGTTTGTAACGGATAAAATCGTAGAGCCTAGGCTTGGCAAATTTGATTTTTTAGGTGATTTTAGCCTAAAAGAGCATAGCGAGATAAGTGCAGAGCAAAAACGTGGCTTAAAATTTTCACTAATAGCGTTGATCGTTTTTGTGATTTTACTGCTTGTGGCTATTTTGCCTTCTGGTTCTTTACTTGGAGCAAAAGGCAATGAAAGCTTTATGAAATCTACTTTTATGCATTCTATTGTTGTTTTTATGATGTTACTTTTTATAGTGGTAGGTGTCGCTTACGGCGTAGGTGCTAGGAGTATAAAAAGTAGTAATGACGCCATAAAATTTATGGAACAATCTATTTCTGAGCTATCAGGATTTTTGGTTTTGATATTTTTTGCAGCTCAGTTTACATATCTTTTTAATACCTCAAATATTGGGCTAGTACTTTCTATTAAAGGTTCTATTTTTCTAAAAGAAGTCGGATTAACTGGACTTAGCCTTATTATAGTTTTTATTTTCTTGATCGCTTTTATAAATTTATTTATAGCTGTTGATTCTGCAAAGTGGGCGATGATGGCTCCGATTTTTGTACCAATGTTTATGAATCTTGGACTTTCACCAGAGCTTACGCAGGCTGCTTTTAGAATAGGCGACTCTACTACAAATATCATAACGCCCTTGATGCCGTTTTTTGTTTTGATAGTAGCTTTTATGCAAAAATACAATAAAGAGTTAAAAATCGGATCAGTAGTTTCCATTATGCTTCCTTATACGGTTGCATTTTTAATTTCTTGGACAGCGCTAATGTCATTTTGGTACATTTTTGATCTACCACTAGGACCTGGTGCAGTTATACACTATGTAAAGTAAAATTTTAAAAGGAAAGCAATGACATTTTCACAAATAATATTAACCCTTCAAAACTATTGGCAAGAGCAAGGTTGCGTTATACTGCAGCCATACGACATGCCTGCTGGTGCTGGAACATATCACCAAGCTACATTTTTAAGAAGCCTCGGACCAAAGCCGTGGGCGACTGCATATGTAGCTCCAAGCCGCCGTCCGACTGATGGCAGATACGGCGAAAACCCAAACCGCCTAGGCGCTTATTATCAGTTTCAAGTACTCATAAAGCCAAGTCCAGAAAATATCCAAGAGCTTTATCTAAAAAGTCTTGAAAAGCTTGGGTTAAATTTAAAAGATCATGACATCCGCTTTGTCGAGGATAACTGGGAGAGCCCAACGCTGGGCGCTTGGGGGCTAGGCTGGGAGGTCTGGCTAGACGGCATGGAGGTGACGCAGTTTACGTATTTTCAACAAGTGGGCGGCATCGCATGCGAGCTGATCTCTGGTGAGATAACATACGGACTTGAGCGTTTGGCCATGTATCTCCAAGATGTAAATAGCGTCTATGACATCGTTTGGGACGACTCTAATGGCAACATCGTAACCTACGCCGACGTGCATAAACAAGGCGAGTATGAGTGGAGCAAATACAACTTCGAAGTAGCAAATGTTGATATGCTTTTTAACCAGTTTGAAAACGCATTTAACGAGTGCAAACGCTGCTTGGAGGCTAAAATTTCACTACCAGCTTACGACTACTGCATGCTTGCAGCTCATACATTTAACGTCCTTGATGCGCGCGGAGCGATAAGTGTTACACAAAGGCAAGATTACATCTTAAAAATTCGAGAGCTTGCAAAAGAGTGTGCACTAACTTATAAAGAAAGCCTAGAACAAAAGTAAAATTTTATGAAAATAGCTGAAATTTATAAAATTCTAGATGAAATTTGCCCATTTGCGAGCCAAGAGTCTTGGGATAATAGTGGCCTTCAAGTTGGCTCATTTGATAGCGAATTTGAGCGAATTTATCTAAGTCTTGATTTGGATAGCAAACTTTTGCAAAATGTCTTACCAAATTCGCTCATCATCACTCACCATCCACTCATTTTTAAGGGACTAAAAAGCCTAGATTACAGCCTTTATCCAAGCTCACTCATAAGAGAGATGATGATAAAAAATATCTCGCTCATCTCTCTTCACACAAATGCTGACCTTGCATTTTTAAATGAAAAATTTGTAACGCAGGTTTTGGGGCTTGAAATTTCAAGTAAAGAGGGCTTTTTGATCTATGCTGATGTGAAGATGAAATTTAGTGAGCTTTGCAAATTTGTAAAAGAAAAGCTTGTGCTAGAAAATTTAAGAGTAGTTCATGCAAAAGATGAAATTTCTAAAATTTGTATCTGCACTGGAAGTGGCGCAGATCTTATCCAAGAAGTTAAAGCAGATGCCTTTTTGACAGGCGATCTAAAGTATCACCAAGCTCTTTATGCAAAGGAAAATGGGCTAAATTTAATCGATATAAATCACTATGAAAGTGAACGTTATTTTGGTGATTTTTTAGCAAAATATTTGCAAAATCTGAAAATTGAAGTTATAATACGCAATTCTAAAAATCCATTTACATATTGCTAACAAAAAAAGGAAACATTATGAATAAATACTTACAACAATTAGTTGAATTATCTGATCTTGATAAACAAATAGATGGCTTTATACCACGCATTCAAGACATAGAAAAGGCTTATAAAAATATAGAAGAAGAGTGCGAAATCATAGCGGTTAATATAGAAAGACTAGATGAAGAGGTAAGCGACTTAAAGTCTCAAAAATCAGGCACAAATGCTCATATTGCCGAGTTTAGTGCAAAGATAAAAGATGTAGCTAAAAAAAGCTCAAGTGCAAAAAGTGAAAAGGAGATAAAAGCTCTAAGTCTTGAAGAAGATATTGCAAAAGAGCAACTTGAGGCTGCAAATGAGGAGATCGCTAGACTTGAGAAGATAATAGATAGTAAAAATAGTCAAAAAGATGAGCTTGGTTTAAAAAAAGCTGAACTTGAAGAGAATTTAAAAAATATAAAAAGCAAAACTTCATCTGAGCTTGAAAAGATCGAAAAAGAACGTAAAGAAGTTTATGCTAAAAAAGACAAGCTTATCGCCACTATGAATCAAAAAATTCTCGCATTTTATGAAAAAATTAGAAAATGGGCTCATAACACAGCCGTTGTTCCTGTAAAAAAACAAGCTTGTTATGGTTGTTTTATGCAGATAAATGACAAAACTTTCTCTGCTGTTATCAAGGGCGAAGATATCGTTACATGTCCACATTGTGGCAGAATTTTATACAAACAAGAGCAATAACACATTTCGTGATAATAATATATTACTTTCTAGCCTCAATACTCTATCTATTTGGGGCTATCTTTCTACTCATCTTAAGTCTTAAAAAAAAGTATCATAAGTCGATTCCGGCACGTTTTTTTCTATTTAATAATCCTAAATTTCAAGATGCAGATGTACATTTTCACGCTTGCTCATTTGGCGAGGTGCAAGCACTCAAACCTTTGATACAAAAATTTGATAGCAAAGCCATAAGCGTGGTGACAAATACGGGCTTTGAAGCGGCAAGTAAAATTTGCTCTAACACGAGATTTTTGCCATTTGAAATTTTTTTGCCATTTTGGCTAAAAAAGAGCAAAATTTTAGTAATTTTTGAGGCTGAGCTTTGGCTTATGCTAGTTTTCATAGCAAAGCTAAAAGGCAGCCGTGTGATACTGATAAACGCTAGAATTTCAGACAGAAGCTACAAAAGCTACTTGAAATTTGGCTTTTTTTATAGGTATCTTTTTAAATTTATAGATAAGATTTATGCCCAAAGTGAGCTTGATAAAGAGCGGTTAAAGTCGCTTGGAGCAGGCGAAATAGAGGTTGTTGGCAACATAAAAGCTGCGTTTTTGCCAAGCGTGAGTAGAGTTTATGAAAAGCCAAAAGCTAGAGTGATCGTGCTAGCAAGCACGCATGCGGGCGAAGAAGAGATGATTTTAGATAATTTAAATTTAAAAGAAAACGATTTATTAATCATCGCACCACGCCATCCTGAGAGATTTGCAGAGGTGGAAAAGCTAGCGAGCGATTACGCTAAAAAGCATGACTTTAACTTTGCTAAATTTAGCCAAACGCATAAATTTGAAGCTAAAGTAAATTTGCTTGATACTTTAGGCGAGCTTGTAAATGTCTATACCATTAGCGATATAGTCGTGCTTGGGGGTAGTTTTGTACCAAATGTCGGCGGGCATAATCCAATCGAGTGTGCGAAATTTAACCCAGTGATAATTAGCGGCGAGTTTATATTTAACCAAAAGGCGTTATTTAGCCTAGCTGAAAACATATATATCGCAAAAGCAAGCGAGATCGGCGGCATAATGGGTAGTGACGCCAAAAAGAGCAAGATCGCCGTGCAAGCAAGCGCTGATGCGATCATAGAAGATATAAGGAGCACTTTATGAGTGAAGAAAAAGCGTATAAAATTTTAGCCAAGCAAAAAAATATCTCAAACAACGAGGCAAAGGAGCTAATCGACAGTGGACTAGTCTATACCAAGGGGCAAAAGGTAATGATCGCTCGTGCGCTAATGAGCGAAAATACTAAATTTAGCGTCGAAGAGATGCCAAAGCCAAGCATTATCTTTGAAGATGAGAATTTAATAGCCATCAATAAACCGGCTGCCGTTACTAGTGAAAAAATCAGTCAAATTTATAAATTCCCACTTCTTCACAGGCTCGATAAAGACACAAGTGGCGTGCTACTTCTTGTAAAGAATGATGAATTTGCGAGCCTTGCCATAAATGAGTTTAAAAAGATGAAGGTTGAGAAAATTTACGTGGCAGCAGTTAGGGGTATCATGAGCGAGGAGGTCGTCGTAAATGAGCCGATCTTAACAATAAAAAATAAAAATGGCGCCTTTTCAAAGATCTCAAAAGATGGCAAAGAGGCGATCAGTGAAATTTCGCCACTCATGGTTGTGGGTAAAAAAACGCTTGTAAAAGTAGCTATAAAAACAGGCAGGACGCATCAGATAAGGGTGCATCTAGCCAGCTTAAATTTACCTATCGTTGGTGATGAGAAGTACGGCAAAAATAGGGCAAATAGAATGTTCTTGCATGCTTACTCTATCGCTCTTTTAAACTATAAATTTAAAGCGCTGATCCCAAAAGAATTTAATACTCTTGGATTTGAGCTATCTAATAAATTTGAAATTTAAAGAGCAATAAAGAAATTATTTAGTAATATACGCCCTTTAATAACAACTTGGAAAGGTGATTAGTGTTCGAACAAATTAGCGAGTCTTTTAGATTAGCCGTTAGCAAGATACGTTTTGTAGATGACGAAAAAGCTCTAAAAAACGCACTTGACGTGCTCAAAAAAGCTCTTTTAAAAGCTGATGTTCATCATAAAGTCACCAAAGATCTACTCGCGTCTATCGAAAGCGAATTAAAGCAAACTGGCGTTGGTCAAAAGAATTTCTTGGATGCGATCAAGTCAAATTTAACGATTATCTTAACAGCTCATGGCAACCAAGGCTTTGTCTATGCGCCAGTTGCACCGACTATCGTTTTGATGGCTGGTTTGCAAGGTAGTGGTAAAACAACGACAACTATCAAGCTTGCAAACTATCTAAAACTAAGAAAGAAAAAAGTTTTAGTTGCTGCTTGTGATTTGCAAAGATTAGCAGCGGTTGAGCAGCTAAGACAGCTCTGCGTTGCAAACGAGATCGATCTTTTCTATATAGAAAACGAAAACAACCCTATAAAAGTAGCAAAAGAAGCACTAGAAAAAGCAAAAAGCGGTCTTTATGACGTGCTTTTAGTGGATACCGCAGGTCGTCTTGCGATTGATGAAAAGTTGATGCAAGAGATAAAAGATGTAAAAAATGTGATAAATCCACATGAAATTTTTTACGTAGCTGATGCTATGAGTGGTCAAGATGCTGTAAAAACAGCTGCAAGTTTTAATGAAATTTTGGGAATTTCTGGAGTTATCCTTTCTAAGTTTGATTCTGACTCGAAGGGTGGCGTAGCTATTAGTATTGCAAAACAGCTAAATATTCCACTTAGATTTGTTGGCACTGGCGAGAAAGTAGCTGATATCGAGAGTTTTATACCAGACCGCATCGTAAGCCGTATAATGGGTGAGGGCGACTTAGCTACTTTAGTCGAGAAAACATCGACTATTATAGATGAGAAAGAGGCAAAACGCCTAAATCAAAAGATAAAAAAAGGTCAATTTAACTTTAATGACTTTTTAGATCAGATGGAGAGTGTTAAAAAGCTTGGCAGTATGAAGTCTTTGATTGGGATGATACCTGGTCTTTCAAATATTGCAAATCAGATAAAAGATATAGATCTTGATAATTCAAAAGAAATTTTACATATTAAGGCTATGATAAACTCTATGACTCAAAAAGAGCGTGAAAATCCTGAACTTTTAAATAATAGTAGAAAAAGACGTTTAGCGACTGGCTCTGGACTTTCTCAGGTAGAAGTAAATCGTTTTTTAAAGCAGTTTGAAAATGCCTCAAAACTTGCTAAGAAATTTTCAGGAAAAGGTGGAGCAAAAGGACTTGCAAATATGCTTTCTCAAGCAAATTTAAAAAGACCTGTTTGATAAAAGGGTTTAAATTTGGATATTTATTATCTAAATTTAAGCTTTATTTAAAAATAAGAGGAGAAATATAATATGGCAACAGTAGTAAGACTAACAAGAATGGGACGCAAGAAAAGACCTTTTTATCGTATAGTTGTTACAGATAGCAGAAAAAGACGTGATAGTGGCTGGATAGAAAGTATTGGCTATTACAACCCTATGGTTGAACCAAATGTTATAAATTTCAACAAAGAGAGATTAGATTACTGGAAAAGTGTTGGTGCTAAACTTAGCGATAGAGTTGCACAAATTACAAAATAATGGTTAAAAATTTTTTATACGAATACGCCAAGTTAATTGCTGATTTTCCTGATAAAGTAAGTGTTGATCGTCAGGAGCTTGGTGAAAATTTTGCTGAGATAATTATAAGTGCCGACAAGGTTGATACAGGAAAACTTATCGGTAAAGATGGCAAAATGATAAACGCTATAAAGACCGTTATTATTGGTTGTAAAGCTAAAGATAATACAAGTTATAGAGTAACGGTAAAAGCTATTGAATAGTGATATTGTTGAAGTCGCTACCATCGGAAGATGTGTTGGTTTAAAGGGCTACTTAAAGCTTCACAATAAGAGCGACTTCCCAGAACAGTTTAAAAAAGGCGCAACCTTTTTTGATAAAAACAATGATCAGCTGACCATAAAAGACTACAATAAACAAAAAGAGCTGGTGTTGTTTGAAAATTTTGATGACTTAGACCTTGCTAAAACGCTTGTAAATATAACTATATACACCACAAAAGAGCTCACTAGAAAAAACTGCAAATTAAAAAAAAATGAATTTTTTCAGTTTGATATTATTGGCTTAAAAGTTATAGAAAATGGTGAAATTTTGGGTATTGTAGAAGATATCCAAGATAATTTTGCAAATTCACTTTTATACATAAAAACTGATGAAGAGCTTACCTTAGGTGGTAAACCAAAGAATTTTTACATTCCATATTTAGAGCATTTTATTATAAGTGTAAATTTAGACAATGAAGAGATTTTGGCAAAAGGTGCTAGAGCCATTTTAGAAAATTCATGAAATTTACGTTTATTACACTTTTTGAAAATTTAGTTAAACCTTATTTTTGTGATTCTATTTTAAAACGTGCAATTGGCAATAAATTTATTGAAATTGATTTTATAAATCCAAGAAATTTTACTAAAGATAAGCATAATAAAGTTGATGATTATATGATCGGAGGTGGAGCAGGGCTTTTGATGTTTCCGCAACCTTTGGATGAATCTATTAAATTTTTAAAAGAAAAAGATAAAAATACTCACGTGATATTTTTGACACCAGTTGGTAAAAAATTTAATCAAAATGATGCAAAGAGGCTTTCTAAAAAAGATCACATTTGTTTTGTTTGTAGTAGGTATGAAGGCCTTGATGAACGAGTTGTTGAGCTTTGGGCAGATGAAGTTTTTTGCATAGGTGATTTTGTTTTAACTGGCGGAGAGCTTCCTGCGCTTTGTATAAGTGATGCAATATCAAGAAATATACCTGGAGTTTTAGGAAACGATATGAGCCTTGAAGTTGAGAGTTTTGAGAATAATTTGCTTGAAGCTCCATCTTTTACAAAGCCTGATAATTTTAGATCAATCTTTGTGGTTTCAGAGTTTTTAAAGGGTAACCATGCTAAAATCCACACTTTAAAAAATAAGATGGCTCACTGCAAAACAAGGTTCTTTCGCCCTGATTTATATCAAAAGCTTAAGCCACATAAATAAGGAAAAACATGAGAAATAAATACATTGAAGCATTTGAAAACGCTCAAATTGCTAGTAAAAATATTCCTGACTTCCGTGCAGGAGATACATTGCGTGTTGCTACTCGTATTCACGAAGGCGATAAAACTAGAATTCAAAATTTTGAAGGTATTTGTATAGCTAGACGTGGTAGCGGTACTGGCGAAACATTTATCATCAGAAAAATCGGTGCTAACAGTGTTGGTGTTGAGAGAATTTTTCCAATTTTTAGTGACTCAATCGAAGAAATAAAAGTTCTTAGAAAAGGTCGTGTTAGAAGAGCTAAATTATTCTATCTACGTGACCTTCGTGGTAAAGCTGCTAAGATCCGCGAACTTAGAAAATAATTTTACTATCTGTCCTGAAGTCTATTCAGGACTTTTAATCTTCTTTTTAAATTTAATTTTTTAAATATTTTTTTGTTTTTTAATATTAAAAAATCTATTTATTTTATTGTTTTTACCGCTTGGCTATAAAAATTTAAAATATATACTAAATTTATTTATTTTTTACTTCTTCTTATTTGTATACCAAAATAAAAAAATAACACAACAAAGAATTACTCCAAGCATTATTGATACAACTATTATGGTAGCATTTTTAGTTTCATTAAATGGTAAGCCTTGTGTATTCATACCAAAAAAGCCAGTTATCAGATTTAGTGGTAGCATTACAGCTGATATCATTGTCAAAATGTAAATGTTTTGATTGATTTTGTCGTTTTTTATACTTTGTATAAATGTATAAATATCATCGATTCTGCAGGCATATTCATTGGCCATTGTTCTAAAAACATTTGCCTCATGAGTACTATTTTTAAGCTCTTTTTTTAAATTTTGTTGCTCACTTTGGCAAATCGAAAGTGTCTCATAAAAGTGAGATATCTTGTTTTGAAATTTTATAATCTCATATTTTAAAAAGTGATGTCTTTTGATAAATTGATTAAAGTTTTTTCGACTAGCATAAATTTTTTCATACTCATTTAGCTCATCTTGATGTTCTAAAATTTTGTTTGCATATTCATTACATAGTTTTTTAAGAGCCGCTTCAAACTCGTTTTTATCGCATTCGTGATCAAAATCTTCTTTGTAAATTTTGCCATTTTTAAATAAAAATTTATAGCTTTGCTTTTGTGCGAAAGAAACAAGCAAAATATAGTCGCATTCATCGCCATAAAAATATCCACAAACTGAACTTTTATAGCTCATTTTTTACCCTTTTAGCATAAAAATTTTTCTTAAATTTAGTAAATTCGCCTCTTTCTATTGCCTCTCTCATCCCTTTCATTAAATTTAGATAGTAGTGCAGGTTGTGAAGGCTTGCTAGCCTAAAAAATGTGAGCTCCCTCGCCTTAAAAAGGTGATTTAGATAGCCTCTGGAGTAGCGCTTGCAGGTGTAGCACTGGCAAGCCGGGTCGATTGGTGCGTGGTCGTTTATAAATTTAGCTGATTTTATATTTATCTTGCCAAAGCTAGTAAAGAGCGTGCCGTTTCTTGCATTTCTTGTTGGCATAACGCAGTCAAACATATCAACGCCTCGCTCTACGTTTTCCACGAGATCTTCAGGTGTACCAACGCCCATTAGATAACGCGGCCTTAGCTCATCCATAAATGGCATAACCGCCTCAACAGTGTCATACATCGCCTCGTTGCTCTCGCCAACGCTTAGCCCTCCTATCGCAAGGCCATCAAATGGCAGTTCATTTAAAGCTTCGGCGCAAAATTTACGTGCCTCGTAGTCGGTACCACCTTGAACGATGCCAAAGATATTTTGATTTAGCCCAACGCCCTTGCTTTGCATAAATTTATGATAATCAATCGCCTCTTTTGCCCATTTTATCGTTCGTTTTATACTTAGATCGATTCTTTTTGGCTCAGCAGGCAAGGCAACTAGATCATCAAGTATCATCATAATGTCGCTACCTAGATCGTACTGTGTGTCAAGGACGGATCTTGGCGTGAAGTAGTGCGTACTGCCGTCGATATGGCTTTTAAATTTTATCCCGCCATCATCGTTTTTGGTATTTGATCTAAGTGAAAATGCTTGAAATCCACCGCTATCAGTCAAAAATGAACGCTCAAACTTAGAAAATCCATGAAGCCCGCCAAACTCGCGCACGGCCTTGCTACCAGGTCGCAGATACATGTGGTAGGTGTTTGCTAAAATTATCTTTGCGTCTAAAATTTCACTCATATCAAAGGCGTCTAAGCTTTTAACCGCGCCAACCGTGCCAACTGGCATGAAAACTGGGGTTTGTATCACGCTGTGGGCAGTTGTTAGGATACCACGCCTTGCATTTCCATCTTTTTTTATAACTTCAAATTTCATCTAAATCCTTAAATTTTTTGATTTTCTATTTTAACAAAATTTATAATATAATCTAGAAATTTTAAGGCAAAGGAACTTTTTGCAAAAGAAAAATGATGTCATTTTTATAGTGACAAATGGCACTCAGACTATAAAATTTATAGGTGAGTTTAGCTACAAAGACGCAAAAAATTTACAAAGCATTTTAAAAAAAATTCAAAAACTTAATAGCAATGTTAAATTTGATTTTAGTGAGCTAAAAAGCATTGATTATGCTGTTTTGATACTTTTAAGAAATGCGCTAAACGGTAAGAAATTTGAGATCATCACAAATGACGAGAAGATAAAGGCAATGGGCGATTTTTTAAATGATGAAAAGATTGATTTTAACTACATGCCGCCGCACAATAGTCTAAATTTCTTCTCACGACTCGGTGAAAAAATTTGTGAAGGTTTTGTGAATTTAGCTGAGTTTGGCACGTTCTTGGGCGAATTTTTAATAAAAAGCGTAAAAATTTTATTTAATCCAGCCAGCCTTAGATTTAGGGAATTTAGTAACTACATAAAAGATGGCGGCGTAAATGCCGTTTTTATCGTCTCGCTCACCGCTTTTTTGATAGGTGTTGTGCTTGCATATCTTGGTAGCGCGATGCTCGCAAGCTTTGGGGCAAGTATATTTATAGTCGAGATCATGGGGATGCTGACGCTTAGAGAGGTGGCCCCACTCATCGCTGCTATCGTCATCGCAGGCAGGTCGGCTTCTAGCTTTACAGCGCAAATTGGCGCTATGAAGCTAACTGAAGAGATAGATGCGATGAAGACAATGGGCTTTGAGCCATTTAACTTCTTGGTCTTGCCGCGCATCATCGCGATGGTTCTTTGCGTGCCTGTCATCATCTTTATAGCTGATAGCATAAGCATTTTAGGACAGATGATCATTTGCCAAACTATTCTTGATATTAGTTTTAGCGACTATCTCAATAGATTTCGCGAGATGGTCGAGCTTAGGCACTTTGCTGTTGGCATGATAAAGGCTCCATTTTTTGGTGCGGTAATTGCGATCATTGGCTGCATGAGGGGATTTGGTGTGAGTCAAAATGCCCAAAGCCTTGGAGCAATGACAACAGTTAGCGTCGTAAATGCGATATTTTGGGTCATCGCACTTGATGCCTTTTTTGCGATAATTTTTATGTGGCTAAAGATATGAACGAGATAATAGTTGGAAAAAACATAACGACAAGTTATGGCGATAAGATAATGCACGATAATGTGAGCTGGAGCGTAAAAGAGGCAGAAATTTACGGCTTTTTGGGCGGCAGCGGCACTGGTAAAACGACGCTCATGAAGACGATGATATATCTAAAAAAACCTGATAGTGGTGATATAACATTTAATGGTGTCAATATGTGGAAAAGTAGCCAGGAAGAGCAGCAAGAGATTAAATTAAAAAGCGGAACGATGTTTCAATTTGGAGCACTTTATAGCTCGATGACGATCCTTGATAATGTGGGCGTTTTGCTTCATGAATACTCTAAATTTAACAAACGTCAGATCGATGAGATCGCGATGTTTTGGATACAAAAAGTTGGACTTAAAAAAGAGGTTTCTGTGCTTTATCCAAGCGAGCTAAGTGGCGGTATGAAAAAAAGAGCCGCGCTAGCAAGAGCCTTGGTGCTAAGCCCAAGGGTGCTATTTTTAGATGAGCCAAATAGTGGCCTCGATCCAGTTAGCTCACGCCAGATGGATGCACTCATAAAAGAGCTTCGTGATAGCATCGGCGTGACTGTTGTCATGGTGACTCATGATGCTGATAGTATTTTTGATATTTTGGATAGATTTTTGATAATAGATAACAAAAAAATAGCCTTTGAGGGAAATATAAAAGAGCTTGAATATCTTAAAAACAACCCACTTGAAGAACTATTTAAAATGAGGAAAAAGTAGATGGAAAATAGAAATTCTTATACCATTGTTGGCATGTTTTTTATGGCTTGCCTTACAGCATTTGCGATATTTATCTGGTGGATGACTAGCAAAAATAATACAAAGGTTGATTTTAAAGAGTACTACATCCACACGACTGAGCTGCCAAGTGGATTAAAGGTCGATTCTACGGTTAAATTTATCGGTGTGCCAGCTGGAAGTGTTAGTGATATAAATTTTGTCGATGATAAAAATGCTCTTATAAACATCACAATGAAAATTAGAGAAGATCTGCCGATAAAAGCCGATAGCGTGGCAAGTATTGAAGTTCAGGCTATCAGCGGCGTTGCTAGTATAAATATAAGCCGTGGCACAAAAGACTTTACATCAGGTCAAAAGCCTATCTTGCAGCTTGAAGAGAGCCTCTTTTCAAAGCTTGGAAACAACGCTGAAAACATTACTTTAAAAATAAATCAAACACTTGATAAAGTCGATAACTTTTTCTCGCCTGAAAATATCGCTCACGTAGAGTCAGTCCTTAAAAATATCGATAAATTTACACAAGTTTTAACAGACGAAGAGGGACTAAGTGAGGTTGATAGTATCGTTAAAAATGTGAAAAATTTTACAGATACTTTAAACAAAACCGACACAAAAGAACTGGTTAAAAATTTAAACAGACTAATTTCAAATGCAAACCAAGTTTTTGTATCGGCAAATTCGGCTATCACCGGATATAATTCGTTGCAAGAGCTCATCTCTAAAAAGGCCAAAGATGGCGAATACGACCTTAGAAATACGGTTGGGCCGTTATTAAGAGAAGCGAGTGATTTTTTGAATGGATTTGACAAGACACTTCGTGAATTTAGAGGTGCGCTTCAAAGGCTTGAAGATAATCCTTACGAGTTTTTCTTCACAAATCCAGTGCCAAACGACAAAGGAGATAAAAAATGAGAAATTTAATCTTTCTAACGGCTACGCTTTTATTTCTTGGCTGCTCGCTAAAGACGGATGTGCCGCAAGCTACGATGTATGAAATCCACTATTCAAACAAAGAGTGCTCAGCTGAAAACAAGCAAAAAGAGCTAAAAAATGTCTTCATAGAAAACGTAAGCGCCCTTGATATGGTCGATACTAGAAAAATTTTGATCGTAGCTGAAAATAATAAAATCAGATACCTAAGCGATGCTAAATTTGTCTCTGAGCCAAGCGAAATGGTCTATAAATCTCTTGTAAAAGGGCTTTATTCAAATTGCGCTGCAAAGCCGATATTTTCGCCAAATGCAAAAGATCTTAGGCTAAAAGTTAGCATCATCTCACTTCAGATAAGAGGCGACAAGGCCGAAGTTTCACTAGCTTATGAGCTGTTTAATGCAAACACTTCGCTAAAATCTGGCATGATCACGAAAGAAATTTTTTGTCCAGATCCAAGCTCAAGTACTATTTTTGATACGATAAATAAGGCTACAAATTTAGCAATCGATACGCTAATCTCTGAAATAATCTCTTAAATTTTCTTGGCTGTAAATTTTAAATTTATAGCCAAAATAGCTTATTTTAAAGACCTTTTGTTATAATGTGAGCTTTAAAATACGGAGAATTGATGAAGAAAATTTTAATAATCGCAGATGGAACTTTTGCAAGAAATTTTTTAAACAGACTACTTGAAACAAAATCAAATTTACATCACTATATCGTTGTTTCAAGTGAGGATTACAGCCAAAAATCAAATTATGAAAATTTTACATTTTACCAGTTTGATCCAACTAGTCTTTCAAAGCTAAAAAGTATAAGCGATGGCTATTTTAGTCAGTTTTGTATAGTTTGCGATGATAAAAATGAGGCAGTTGCTGTTTATGAAAATTTAAGACAGATCAGCACAAAGACTGAGACTGTTTTTATGAGCTCATGGGAGCTTGATGAAAAATGTAAAGAAATATTTGCAAGCGATAAACACTTAAGCGTGGTTGATATCAGAGATATTGCAGCATCAAGGCTTATGGACTATTTACCAGATTTGCCGGTTTTAGCTGATAATATCGGACTTAGTGAGGGCGAGATCATGGAAGTTAAGGTGCCAATAGGTAGCTCTTATATGTATCGTCACATCAGCTCAGTAGCTCAAAAAAAATGGCGAATAGCCCTCATATATCGAGGCAGCGAGATCATCTTGCCAAAGCCAAATATAATGATACGGCCAAGCGATATACTGCTAATCGTTGGTGATCCAAATGTGCTTCAAAATGTTTACCGCTCGATCAAGCGTGAAAGTGGGCAGTTTCCAAGTCCATTTGGTAGCAACATCTATGTGCTGATCGATATGATCTCAATGGATAAAGAACGTGTTAGCAAGCTCATAAAGGATAGCTTGTATTTGCATTCAAAGCTAAATAATAAACGCCTTTTTTTTAGAGTGATAAATCCAACTTTAGGTGAAAATTTAGATACTTTAAAAGCGATAAAAGAGAAAAATATCATCGTTTTGATGGATTATTTTAATAGCGATAACAAATCTATAAAACATGACGTTTTAAAGCACGATATCGGCCTAATCTTAAGCGATGACAAATACTTTTTTAAATTTAAAAAGCTATTTTATGAGCTAAAACTTCCAGTGCTAAAAACGGGTAAAATTTTGCTCTCAAATATAAAAGAGGGTGTTATACTAGGCGATCAAAGTCAAGAAGTGGAGAATCAATCAGCTGTGATAACAGACTGCTGTGCACAGCTTGATTTGGAGATGAAATTTTACTATTTTGACAATAAACACAGCGACGATGAAGCGTTAAGAGAGCATTTTGAGAGCATTAGCGCACTATTTTCTAAGCGTATAAAGATAGAAAATCACAATCTTAAAAATCCGCTTGTAAAACTAAAAAATACAAAAGATTTGCTCCATTTTGTAATGTTTAGCAAAAGCGTGGCAAATGGTGGGACATTTGCCTTTTTGTCGACGAATTTAAATAGGCTTTATAAAAAATTAAGTCAAAATGCACAGCTTTTTGTGCCAGTAAGTGAGTAAAAAATGCAGATAAATTTAAATCTCAGAGAAAAGGCGTCAGTCTATAAAATTTATATAAATGAGCTTGAAAAGCTTGAGCTAAAAGGCAAGGTTGGCATCGTTACAAACGCTAAAGTAGCGGGGCTTCATCTTGAAAAGCTACTTAGTGTTTTAAAATGCGATGAGAAATTTATCATAAGTGTACCTGACGGCGAAGAGTATAAAAATTTAAAGACGTTAGAGCAAATTTTAGAGCAGCTTTTTGTGAGTAAATTTGATCGCTCATCTACGCTAATCGCCTTTGGCGGTGGCGTCATAAGTGATATGACTGGCTTTGCGGCGAGCATCTATGAAAGGGGGATAAATTTCATAAATATCCCAACCACACTTCTAGCGCAAGTTGATGCAAGTGTGGGCGGAAAAACGGGTGTGAATAACAAATTTGGCAAAAATTTAATAGGCTCATTTTGTCAGCCAAAGGCGGTTTTTTGTGAGATAAATTTCTTAAAGACATTGCCAAAGAGAGAATTTGCAGCTGGTGTGGCTGAGGCTTTAAAAATGGCGATAACTTTTGACAAAGAGATGTTTGATTGGCTAAAGAGTGTAAAATTAGATGATGAAAATTTAGCCAAGCTAGTTGAGAAGTCGATAATTTTAAAAGCAAAAGTGGTTGAACAAGATGAGAAGGAAAAGGGGCTAAGAGCCATCCTAAACTACGGCCACACCTTTGCTCACGTTATAGAAAATGAGACAAATTATAAAGAATTTTTACACGGCGAAGCAGTAGCAATAGGTATGAATATGGCAAATCGCTTAAGCGTAAAACTAGGGCTCATGAGCGAGGCAGAAGCAGAGGATATCAAACAGGTTTTAGTGAAATTTGGCCTTCCAGTAAACTACAAAATAGAAAATGAATATGCATTTTACGAGGCATTTTTTATGGATAAAAAGACAAAAGATGATAAGATAAATTTTATCATTGCAGATAAAATCGGCAGTGCGATCATAAAAAATGACGTCAAAAAAGAAGACGTTTTAAAAATTTTAAGAGAATTTAAATGAAAAAGATCCTAGTTTTAATACTTTTTTGCTTTGCCCTTTACGCTGAGGAGAACATTACTCTTGAGCAAAATGGCTCACAAAATTTACAAAATAATGAGCTTGTAAAAGATATTTCAAATCTAGATAACTCCTTAAAAAACAATATCTGGATCACAAGATATGCTAACTATAACACTTATCAAAGGCTTATTGATGAGCTTGAAAAAAATGAAAATGAACTAAAGAAACTGGACAAAAGCTCAAGAAGAGGCAGCGATATCATAAAAAGAATCCAAACTCTAAAAGAGCAGATAAATTTACTAAAAGAGTATGAAAAAACGCCATTTTCAAATATGCTAGCAGCTCCTGAAATGGATACTCCACCAAGGATAACAAGTCCCGTTGCACTTATATCTGGCTTTTCGTATATCAAGAAGATAAAGAGCGATAAGATCGAGTATCAAAGGCATATAAAAGAGCTTGATACGCTTTTGGAAAAGCTTGAAACAAAAGAAAATTTGCTAAATAGACTAAATTTGATAGAAGAAAATGAGCAAAATAGAGAAAGCCTAAACTTAGTAAAACAAGAAATAGGCGACTTTAAAGCGGCAAAACAGATCGCTGATACAACTTATAATGTCTATGAAAAAAGAGCTGATGAGGCTATAAATTTAACAACCTCTGATATAAAAGCTCAGTTTTTAAGTATGGGCTATACAGCTATCATCATTCTTTTGACGATCGGGCTAACATTTATCGCTAAATTTATCGTTAAAAGAACAATTACCGATAATGAGAGATTTTACACGGTCAATAAATTTTTAAACGTTTTAAATATCACCGTTATCATCATAATCTTACTCTTTTCGTATATCGAAAATGTCACATATCTAGTAACCGTGCTAGGTTTTGCTTCAGCTGGTATTGCCATTGCGATGAAAGATATGTTTATGAGTATGCTTGGCTGGATGGTGATCATGTTTGGCGGCTCTATACATGTGGGTGACAGGATAAGGGTGCTTCATGATGGTAGTGAATTTGTAGGCGATGTGATCGATATCTCTTTGCTTAGGCTGACCGTTTTTGAGGATGTTAGCTACTCGACTTATAAGACAAACCGCCGTGCAGGTAGAATTATCTTTGTGCCAAATAACTATATCTTTACCGATCTCATTGCAAACTATGCTCATTATGGTATGAAGACTGTTTGGGATGGTATAGATATCGTTATAAGCTTTGATAGCAATCATAAAAAAGCTGTGTATCTAGCAAGAAATGTCGTTAAAAAATACTCAAAAGGCTACACTGATATCGCAAAACGTCAAATGAATAAACTAAGAAGTCAATACAGCATCAAAAATCCAAACGTCGAGCCAAGGATTTATACATTTTTTGAGCCTTATGGTATAAATGTCTCATGCTGGTATATGGCAAATTCTTATGCGACTTTGGCTCTTAGAAGTACTATTAGTGCAGAGATAATAGAAGCATTTTTAGCTCAAGATGATATAAAGATCGCTTATCCAACACAAACTATGTTTATAGGCAAAAAAGAAAATCCAAGCGATCACACCGCTCACAGCGAGCAAGAGAGCGAAAATTCTTAATGCAAAAGATATTTTTTAAAACATTTGGGTGTCGCACAAATATCTATGATACCGAGCTTTTAAAAAGCTACATCAAGGACTACGAGATCACAAACGACGAAGAGAGTGCTGATATTGTGGTCATAAACTCGTGCACTGTTACAAATTCTGCTGATAGTGGTGTCAGAAACTACATAAACGGCATAAAAAGGCGTGGGGCGAAGGTGGTGCTGACTGGATGTGGTGCGGTTAGCAAGGGTAAGGAGCTATTTAATAGCGGTATATTTGGCGTGCTTGGAGCTAGTAAAAAGAGTGATCTAAATGAGCTTTTAAAGCAAGAAAAGCCATTTTTTGAGCTTGGAAATTTAAACTCAGTCGATAAAAATATAGTTACAAATTACGAAAATCACACAAAGGCTTTTATAAAAATTCAGGAAGGTTGCAACTTTAACTGCAGCTACTGCATCATCCCTTCAGTGCGTGGCAAGGCTAGAAGCATGGATGAGGCTATGATTTTAAAAGAAGCTAGAATTTTAGCTCAAAACGGATATAATGAGTTTGTTCTAACTGGTACGAATATAGGCAGTTACGGCAAAGATACAAATAGCTCTCTTGGTAAGCTTTTAGCAAACTTGGGTAAAATTTCTGGCATAAGGCGCATTAGACTTGGAAGCATTGAGCCAAGCCAGATAGATGAGAGCTTTAGAGAAATTTTAAAAGAAGAGTGGCTGGAGCGTCATTTGCACATCGCACTTCAGCACACGAGTCAGGCTATGCTAAAGATCATGCGAAGACGAAATAACGCATTTAGTGATTTGGAACTTTTTAATGAGCTTAGCTCACTTGGCTTTGCCCTTGGCACGGACTACATCGTGGGTCATCCTGGTGAGAGTGAGGAGATATGGACAGAGGCTGTGGAAAATTTTAAGAAATTTCCTATCACACATCTGCACGCTTTTGTCTATTCGCCAAGGCGTGATACGCACTCAGCTATACTAAAAAGCGATGTTAGCGGTGATGTGGCAAAAAGTAGGCTAAAAATTTTACAAGGCATTGCTTTGCAAAATAATGAAAATTTTAGAAAAAAGCATAACGGAGCTTTAAAAATTTTAGTCGAGCAAAAAAATGGTGAGTTTTACGAGGGCTTTGATCAGTTTTACAACAAAGCTAAAATTTTAAGCCAAAAAGACATAACAAAAGAGTGGGTGGAGGTAAGCGAATATGAAGTTAAGCCAGATGCCAATTATACAAAAATTTAAATTTAATAAGAAAAATATCCTAATAATCGCAGCTATCGCATTAATCAGCGTGCTGTTATTTGCCGTTAGTAAAGAACCACGAAATATCACATATTCGCAATATATGCAGCTAATGGATGGAAATTTTATAGACCGCGCTGTAATCGATGACGATGAAGTCGTGCTTTATGCACAAAACAATCGTTTTTCTATTATAAAAGATGGCATCGATCTAAAAGAGCTTATTAAAAAAGTGCCTGTTGAAAAGACTAAGCAATACATCACTCCTGGCATGATCTGGGGATTTGTCATCTTTGTCTGCTTTGTGCTTTGGTACGCTTATATCTTTAGAAGTATCAGAAAAAAAGAGGAGAGCTTGCTTAGCAAAAAAGATGGCGCATTTGAGATAGAAAGCGTGCTAAATCAAAACACTATGCCAGTTATCTCAAATGTGAGATTTAGCGATGTGGCAGGCATTAGTGAGGTTAAAAGCGAGCTTAGCGAGATAGTTGATTTTCTAAAAAATCCACAAAAATATAGAAATTTTGGTATCAAAATGCCAAAAGGCGTGCTAATGATCGGCCCTCCAGGCGTTGGTAAGACGCTTGTGGCAAAGGCAGTTGCTGGTGAGGCAAATGTGCCATTTTTTTACCAAAATGGTGCTAGTTTTGTGCAAATTTATGTTGGCATGGGTGCAAAAAGAGTAAGAGAGCTTTTTAGCAAAGCTAAGTCTTATGCTCCGTCTATTATCTTTATCGATGAGATAGATGCTGTTGGAAAGAGCAGGGGTGGTACTAGAAACGACGAGCGAGAAGCCACTCTAAATCAGCTACTAACCGAGATGGATGGCTTTGAGGACAACTCTGGCGTCATCGTAATAGCTGCTACAAATAGGATCGAAATGATCGACGAGGCACTACTTAGATCGGGTCGTTTTGATAGGAGAATTTTTCTTTCGATGCCTGATTTTAACGATAGAGTGGCTATTTTAAATACTTATTTAAAAGATAAAAAATGTGACGTTTCAGCTGAAGATATTGCTAGAATGAGCGTTGGCTTTTCAGGTGCAGCACTTAGCACACTTGTAAATGAAGCTGCGATAAATGCTCTAAGAAATAATGAGAGCGTACTAAAAATAAGAGACTTTGAAGCTGTTTTAAATAAGGTCTTGCTCGGCAAGAAAAAGGTTTTAAGCTACAGCGAGAGCGAGAAAAAAATCCAAGCCGTCTATCAAGGTGCAAAGGCACTTAGTGCTTACTGGTTTGATGTGAAATTTGAAAAAATTTCACTCATTGAAGACCGCTTTATGGCAACCGAGCAAGAGATAGAGTCAAAGTCGCAGATGATATCTCGCATTAAAGTATTAATCTCTGGCATGTGTAAGCTTGAAATAGACGAAAATGATATTTTTTCAAACTCGAGCAATGATCTAAATTTAGCCAAAGAGATCGCATCAAAGATGGTTTATGAGTACGGTATGGGTAGCTCTTTTGTGCCAAATCCAAACGACGTCGAAGAGATCTTAAAACAGGCAAAAGAAGAGATTATGTCCTTTTTGAAAGGCACAAACGAGCAGATCGCAAAGATCAGCTCATATCTGCTGGCCTACGAGAGCGTAGATAAAGAAACACTGGCAAAAATTTTAAACGAAAACTATTAAAGGAGAAAAAGTGAAAGCAAAAATAGGCATACTAACACTCTCAGACCGCGCAAGCGAGGGCACATACGAAGACAAGTCGGGTCCTGCGATCAAAGAGGTGCTTGATAGCTGGATCGTGAGCGAGAGAGAGTACTTTTACGAGGTGATCCCAGATGAGTTTGAGTTGATAAAAGAGAGGCTCGTGCACATGGTAGACGTGCTTGGTTGCGACCTTGTACTAACGACTGGCGGCACTGGGCCAGCAGTGAGAGACGTTACGCCAGAGGCTACTGAGGCAGTTTGCGAGAAGATGATGCCAGGCTTTGGCGAGCTAATGAGAGCTGCAAGCTTGCAATACGTCCCAACAGCGATCCTATCGCGCCAAACAGCAGGTATTAGAGGCCATGCGCTCATTATAAATTTACCAGGACAGCCAAAAGCGATAAAAGAGTGCTTGGAGCCGGTATTTCCAGCGGTGCCATACTGCATTGACTTGATTGAGGGAGCATTTATTGAGACTGATGAAAATGTGATGGAAGTCTTTCGTCCAAAACAAAAGAAAATTTCTTAAATCAGTTTAATTTTAAAGCCACTGCTTTTATGAATAGGCAGTGGCTTTTATTAAAATTTAGTTTTTTATGTGGTAGTTGATTTTAAGCTAGAGATTGGGCTTTATGTAGGTTATATCTCTGATGTTTAGCTGTGTTTGTTGTTTACTTCTTGATGCTTTTATGCTCTTACTATATGTGTTGCCAGACCTTAGCGCTACTTATACTCGATATAAATTGGTTATATCACTAGAAAAATTAGTAAAATTTTATGTATTATTTTATATAAAAATTTAAGCACTATAAGCTAAATTTGCTCGTTTTTACTCTCTGCTATCTTTTTTATAAGCTGCTCTATATCGCCGTTCATTACTAGGCTCATAAAACAAACGCCACTTGCTCCAGCTTTTATAGTCTCTTTGTAGTTTTTACTATTTAGTCCGCCAAGTGCGTAAATTTCTTTATCAAGACTTTTTAGCTCGTTTATAAAATTTACCCCTTTTGGTTCTAAGCCTTCCTTGCAAGAGGTGATAAATATATGAGAAGCTACGAGCACGTCAGCGATAGAGGCTGAAATTTTAGCCTGCTCTAGGTCGTGAGCTGGGGCGTAAATTTTTGCTGTTTTTCTAAATTCATCTAAAAAAACGCTGTGATTTTTAAAAAAATCAAGCTGCGCCGAAGTGAGCCAAAAGTCACTTTTTAGCTTGCAAGCTATGTCAAAAAACTGATTAATGATAAATTTCTTGCGGTGGTTTTCACAAATTTGAGCCACAACCCTGGCAAGATCGTAAAAATCAGCTTCACCAAGCCCCTTTGCACGAAGTAAAATTTCATCCACGCCAGCCTTGCAAAGTAGCTGTATCCTCTTTAAAAAGTCATCGCCCTCATAGCTTTCAAAATTAGCCACGCAGAGAATTTTAAACATAGACATACTCGCTCATCAAAGGCTCTAAACCGTTTGCTTTTATCATAGCTTTGATCTCGTCCACGCTTCTGTCGTCGCTTATCTCAAACTGCTCGTCGCCCTTTTTCTCTTCGCCGTGAGCGCCAATGCTTACTTTTACGCCAGCGCTTATCTTATTTGCGGCGATCTTTATGGCGTTGTCGCGAAATTTCGCCTTTTCTCTAGTTGAGATAGTTATGATGGCTGTTGGCATGAAAATTCTATAAGCGCAGATCACTTGCAAAAGCTCGCACTCGCCCACGTCACGTGGATTGATGCGGTCGTTGTTTATGATAGGGCGAAGCCTTGGGCATGAAAATGCGATCTCAGCGTGCGGATACTTTTTTTGAATGAGGCTTGCATGAAGTGCGGTCGCAAAGGCGTCAAGCCTAAAGTCATCTATGCCAAGAAGTGCTGCAAAACCGACCCCTCTCATACCTCCAAGAAGCGCTCGCTCTTGCGCATTTATGCGGTATGGGAAAATTCTTTTATTGCCGCCAAGGTGGATTTTCTCGTATTTTGTGGGATTATAGGTCTCTTGAAAGACGGTCACGTAGTCCACACCGCTTTTATGAAGCAGAGCGTAGCCGTCTGAATTTAGCGGGTAAATTTCAACCCCAACGACTTTAAAAAATTTCTTTGCCAAAGCGCAGGCATTTGCGATATAAGCGACACTTGAGTTGGTCTCGCTCTCGCCAGTTAGTATTAAAATTTCCTCTAAGCCGCTTTTTGAAATTTCTTTTAGCTCCCTTGTGATCTCTTCATCACTTAGTTTTGCCCTTTTTATTTTATTGTTGGCGTTAAATCCGCAGTAAACGCAGAGATTGTCGCAGTAGTTTGCTATGTAAAGTGGGGTAAAAAGTGTGATATTTGAGCCAAAATTTGCTCTTGTTTTTGCCTGAGCGAGCTGGGCGATCGGCTCTAAAAATGGCGCTGCAGCAGGCGAGAGTAGGGCTTTTAGGTTTTCAAGCGAGCAGTGTTTTGCATTAAGAGCTGCTTTTACGTCAGCTTCGCTGTAAATTTCTGGTTTGTAGCAAGCTCGCTCTTTTAAAATCTTATCCATAATGTCGCTACCAACGTCCTGCATGTGTGGCAGCAGTTTCATGTGATCGGTTCTAGTAAATTTCATCAGTCTAAAAATCCAGTGAGCGGCGATGAGGCGTTTGCGCTTTTGCTCTTTGCACCAAGGCCTGCTAGATAGGCGTTGCGACCAGCGATGATCGCCTCTTTGAAGGCTCTTGCCATGAGCGGGATATTTTTTGATGAGGCGATGGCAGTGTTTGCCATGATCGCAGCCGCTCCCATCTCCATAGCTTCGCACGCTTGCGAAGGCCTGCCAATGCCTGCATCTACGATGATCTGCGTATCAAGCTCGTTTATCAAAATCTCAATGATATCTTTAAAAACTAGCCCTTGGTTTGAGCCGATGGGCGCAGCTAAAGGCATTATGCAGCTTGCTCCTGCACTCAGCATCGCTCTTGCGGCATTTAGATCAGGAAACATATAAGGCATCGGCACAAAGCCGTCATTTGCCAAAGCTTCGCATGCTTTTATCGTCTCAGCGTTGTCTGGAAAGAGAAATTTAGAGTCAGTGATGATCTCAATCTTCACAAGTTCACCACATCCAAGCTCCCGTGCTAGCTGGGCGATGCGAACGGCCTCTTTGGCGTTTCTAGCGCCACTTGTGTTTGGTAAAAGCGTGACGCCCTTTGGGATAAAGTCAAGTATATTTCGCTCTTTACTCTCGTTTATGCGTCTAAGAGCAAGGGTTAAAATTTCTGCCCCAGCCTCGTTTACAGCGGAGTCTATAAGCTCGTGCGAGTACTTGCCAGAGCCAAGGATAAAGCGGCTTTTAAACTCCTTGCCGCCAAGGATCAAACTATCATTTTGCACTTACGCCTCCAAGCCCATAAGTAGTCTAATGGCTAAATTTGCTTGGTGGTTTGCGCAGATTGCAACGCGTGGTGCCATGAGCCCTTGACCGATCTTCGCCTCATTTGTGAGGTCACCGCACAGATAGACATTTTTGGCAAATTTTATGGTTTTTATGAGATTTGAGCTAAAGTGTCCAGCCATGCCAGAAGCGCCGATGATTTTTTTATCTTTTAGGCTAGCTCCTGCTTCGTTTAGTATCATCGCCTTGCCAGCGACGTTATCAAAGGCTTCGCACAAAATTTTACACTCGCCAAAGATGTTTGCCACGTTTTTTTCATCCAAAAATATATCGTGAGTCTCGACCTCGACAAAGGGATTTACGTCATTTATCAGCTCTTTTAGCGCTTGCGTCTTTTGCATGCCGATGTGGCGGACGAAATACTGCTGGCGGTTTAGATTGCTTGGCTCAACGACGTCAAAGTCGGCAAGCACTAGCTTTTTTACGCCAACTCTAGCTAGGCTTAGCGCGATATTTGAGCCAAGGCCGCCAAGTCCAGCCACGCCGATCACCGCTTTACTTAGGGCTAAATTTAGCTCAGGGCTGTTTCGTGAGGCGATCATCGAGCGTAAAATTTCACGCTCAGGCATCACGCCACGCCTTATAAAGACAACATTTGAGCCATCTTTTAGCTCGCTATCTTCTTTTATAGCAAAGCCATCAACGATAAAAATGTCTGGCTTTGTCGCGTTAAATTTCTCTAAAAATTTATAAATTTCACTCTCTTTATCGCCAAGCGCAAGCTCTTTTAGCTCGCCAAGGCTTTTTGCTGGCACTTTAAATTTTGTGCCATTTAAAACTACCTCTATCATTTTCTCCTCATCCACCGCCAACTAAAGTGACGATCTCATAAGCTTTGCCCTCGCTCATGAAGCGCTCACGCCAAAGCTTTTTTGGCAAAATTTCTCCGTCTCGCTCAAGGGCTATAAATTTAAGCTCATAGCCATTTTGAGCTAAAAAATCATAAACATTTATATCGTTTTCAAGCTCGAAGTTTTTGCCATTTACTCTAAATTTGATCATTAAATTTTGTAGCTTTTTACAAAATTTGCGATCCTCTCGATCGCTTTTTTTATGCTCTCGATGTCTGTCGCAAAAGAAATTCTAAAATATCCATCCATACCAAAGCCCACACCTGGCACGGTGGCTACATTTGCCTCTTCAAGCATCTTTTTGCAAAATCTAAGTGAGTCGCCGTCTACGTCTTTGCATTTTACAAATAGATAAAACGCGCCATCAGGCTTAACTACGCTTAGCCCAGGGATAGCATTTATCATCTCAACTGCCACATCGCGTCTTTTTTCATACTCTTTTCTCATGTTTTCGATATCTTCATCTGTTTCGCCAAGAAGCGACGGGATAGCGCCGATTTGCACGATCGAGCTGATGTTACTTGTGCTTTGGCTTTGAAGCTTTTTGATGCCAGCGATGAGCCAGTCCATCGAGCTTGCTATGTAGCCAAATCTCCAGCCAGGCATCGCTCCACACTTGCTTAGGCCGTTTATCGTGACCGTTCTTTTAAAAAGATCCTCGCTTACCGAGGCTACTGCGTGAAATTTCTTGCCATAGATCACTTTTTCATAAATTTCATCGCTTGTGATGATGATATCACTGCCCTTTAAAACCTCTCCAAATGCCGCGATCTCATCTTTTGTATATACAGCTCCAGTTGGGTTTGTCGGGTGATTTAGTGAAAAGACTTTTGTTTTTGGCGTGATCGCTTTTTTTAGCTGCTCGGCTGTGACTTTGAAATTTGTGCTCTCGTCCGCCTCTATAAATACAGGCACACCGCCACAAAATTTAACGATCTCAGGATAACTCACCCAGTATGGAGAAGGGATGATGACCTCATCGCCTGGGTTGATAAGCGCTTGAAATACATTAAAAAGTGAGTGCTTTGCGCCGATATTTGTGACGATTTGATTTGCTTTATAGTCAAGCCCATTATCTCTTTTTAGCTTTGCTCTAATGGCATCAATGACCTCAGGTAGGCCTGGCACTGGCGTGTATTTGCCGCTTTTGCTATCGTTATCAAGTGCGTTTTTTACAGTTTCTCTTATCTTTTTTGGAGTCATAAAGTCAGGCTCACCAGCTGAAAGCGAGATCACGTCGATGCCAGCAGCCTTCATTTCTTTGGCCTTTGTGCTGATCGCGATTGTGATTGATTCGCTCAATGTTTGCATTCTGTTTGCTAGTTGCATTTTCGTCCTTTTTAGTTGATTGTCTTTAAGTAGCTATTATCATTTAAAAATAGATAAAGTTCGCCCAAAATTTGCTTCTTTTGTGTTTCGTTTATCAGAGTTGATTTCTCTAAGCGCTCATTTAGAGTGTCTTGGATCTCATAGATATCGTAGTCCATGTCCTCCATGATATCAAGGATCGACTGGCTCTCTAGTAAATTTGTAATCTTGTAGCCATCACTTGTTATCTCAATCGTAGCTTCTGTTGGATGAGTAAAGAGGTTATGCTTCATGCCGATCACCTCTTGATATGCGCCAACTAGGAAAAATCCCAAGAAATAATCCTCCTTCTCCACATCCACGTCGTGCAAAAGCAGTGGGTTTTTCTCATCGTCATAGCTGATCTCGCCGTCGCTATCGCAGGTGATGTCCCAGATCGAAGCTGGCAAAGTAGGGCGTTCATCAAGCCTATCAAGTGGCATGATAGGGAAATTTTGCTTTAGCCCCCAAAAGTCAGGCAAGCTTTGAAAGATTGAAAAATTTAGTAGGTATCTCTCTTGGACCTCTTTTTGAATTTTGGCCAGATCGCTTGAGTTGCTCTTGTTGCCAAGCATCACGACAGCCTTTTTACTAATTAGCCTTAAAAGCACCTCTGCGTTTGATCTATCTTGAAGATCGACATAGCCTAGATCAAAGAGTGTTAAAACGCTTTCTGTGTGATGGATGGCGTCGTGCAGGTATTCTAGGGCGTTTGAAGGTTTGATTGATTTATAAAGATCGACTAGCTCGGTTATTAAATTTGGATTGTTTTTCTTTAAATTTAGCTTCTCTTCGGTGTATTCTTGAGAAAATAGCTCAAGCACAGGAGCGACCAAAAGTGCGTGAGAAGCGGCGATGTAGCGACCCGACTCTATGAAAATATCTGGCTCGATCTCCTTTTTTTGCTCACTTATGGTTTTAAGCATATAAACAACGTCGTTTGCATATTCGTTTAGTGTGTAGTTTCTGCTGCTTTCTTCTTTAAACTGCGAGTATTCTATCGCAAGACCACCACCTAAATTTATAGCTTTTAAATTTGAGGCACCCATTTTTCTAAGCTCAGCGTAGATGTTACCAGCTTCAATGAGTGCCTTTTTGAGCGGATGGATCTCGCTTATTTGAGAGCCGATGTGAAAGTGTATCATTGTGAAGTTTTCAAGTAAATTTGCCTTTTTTAGCATCTTTACAGCTTCTATCAGCTCGGTTGATGTTAGGCCAAATTTAGAGTGTATGCCACCACTTTTAGCCCAAAGCCCCGATCCTGTCGAGTGTAGTCTTACTCTAAGTCCGATCTTTGGTTTTGGTTTAAAGCGCTCTTTTGCGATGGCGATTATCGCTTCAAGCTCGTTTAAGCCTTCAATCGTTAGTGTGATGTTGTGCCCCATTTCAGCGGCGATAAAGCCTATATTTATCATCTCTTTATCTTTAAAACCATTTACGGTTATGGGAGCTTTTTCGTTATTGTAAGCCATAGTTAAAAGTAACTCAGCCTTACTGCCAGCTTCAAGGCCGTAGTTGTAGGGTTTGCCAAGGCGGACTAAATTTTTTACAAAGCCAGGATATTGATTGACCTTAAGTGGAAATACGGCATTAAAGCTGCCTTTGTAGGCAAATTCTTTCTTTGCTTTTGCAAAGCTTGCGTGGATCTGCTCGATCTGCTTTTGGATAAGATGCGGAAAGCGAAGCAGCAGTGGCCCTCTGTAGCCGTCATCTCTTATCTCTTTTACGATGTCAATGATCGCTGGTTTGCTGGCTGCATTTATACAGACTTTGCCATCTTCTATAACAAAATTTGAATTGCCCCAAATGCTAAGTCCAAAATCATTCATCCCAGCTCCTTTTCAAGCTCATCTAAATTTATCGTTTTTTCGTCTTTGGTCTCTAAATTTTTATACCAAATTTTATTCTCTTTCATCTCGTTTTCGCCCACACAAAGGAAAATTTTCGCCTTTTTTGAGTCGGCATTTTGCAGATGTTTTTGAAGCTTTTTAGCTTCATAAGAAATTTCAACCTGATATTTTTTGCGAAGCTTTGAGCCAAGCGCATAGACAAAGTCTAAATTCGTCGCATCAAGCGCGCAAAGATAAACTCCAGCTCGCTCATCCTCAGCTTCACCTAAAATTTCCATTATCCTCTCAACGCCCATCGCAAATCCAACGCCATAACTTGCTCTACCGCCAAGGTACTCTACGAGCCTGTCGTATCTGCCGCCACCTGCGACTGCACTTTGTGAGCCGATCTCATTGCTAATAAACTCAAACGCCGTCTTGCAGTAGTAGTCTAGCCCACGAACGAGCTTGGTATCTATCTCAAATTTAACGCCATTTGCCGTTAAAATTTCTTGCAGTTTTTCAAAGTCAGCCTGCGCCTCATCGCTTAAGCTATCAGTGATAACTGGGGCATTTTTGTAAATTTCTTGGCAGCTTTCTATCTTACAGTCAAGCACGCGGATAGGGTTTAAGAGCTTGCGTCTTTTGCAATCTTCGCAAATTTTATCGTCATTTTCATCTAGAAATTTGACAAGCTTTGCTTTGTAAGACTTCATCGAGCTCTCGTCGCCAAGCGAGTTAATCTTTAGGGTTGTTTTTATATTTAGCCTATTAAAAATTTCGCTCACCATCAAGATAATGCTCGCATCCTCATAGACGCTGCCCTCGCCAAAGCACTCACAGCCAAACTGATGAAACTCCCTTAAGCGGCCTTTTTGTGGGCGCTCGTAGCGAAACATCGAGCCATGATAAAAGCAGCGTTTTGTCACGTTTGCCCTGTCAAGTTTTGCCTCGATAAAGGCTCTAACCACGCCAGCCGTGCCCTCAGGACGCAAGCAAACATCGTTGCCGCCTTTGTCTTCAAACTGATACATCTCTTTGCCCACGATGTCACTGCTCTCGCCGACACTTCTTTTAAAAAGCGCCGTCTCCTCGAGGTGTGGGGTCAAAATTTGCTCATATCCGTAGTTTTTTGCGACTTCCTCGCAGGTTTTGATTATCTGTGCGTAAAGTTTTGCGCGAGCTGGAAGCATATCTTTCATGCCACGAAGTGCCGTTATCATCGCATTATCCTTTTTTATTTTTTGTGATTTTACTTAAAATTTATAAAATTTTCTATCTCTTTTGAAATTAGCTCTATGCTTTTAGATGCGTCTATAAAAAGCGTTTCAAAGCCATTTTTGATAAGAATTTGCTTCATCAAACTTTGCACTTTTAAAAGATACTCTAGCCCACGAGCCTCGATCTTATCGCTTGTGCCTCTTGCTTTTAAGCGCGTGCTTATAAGCTCACGGCTTGCTTCAAAAAAGATGATCTTGTCTGCAAATTTATCATTTAGTGCAAATTTATTAAGCTCTAAAAGCACGTTTTCATCTAAGTTTTCATCATTTGCCAAAGCGTAGGCGATGCCAGAGATAAAGCCTCTGTCGCTTAAAATGAGCTTACTTAAATTTGGAGCAACCAGCTTTTCAAAATGCTCAGCCCTGTCAGCTAAAAAGAGTAAAATTTCAGCCCTTTTGCCTATTTTTATGCTTGAGCTTAGTAAAATTTCTCGTAAATTTTCACCAAGCTGCGTGCCGCCTGGCTCTTTTGTGACGATGGCATCACTAAATTTAGAAGCTAAAATTTCTATCTGCGTGCTCTTGCCAACGCCGTCAATGCCTTCAAACAAAACATACATTTTAGGCCTTTAAATTTTTTAGAATTTTTGCTGGCACTAGGTTGCTCACATCGCCGTCGTGTCGCAAGACTGAGCGGACGATCGAGCTTGAGATAAAGGCGTTATTTAAGCTTGGCATAAGATAAACCGTCTCAAATTCGTCCCAGAGTGCAGCGTTTGCGTAGCCGATTTGTAGCTCATACTCAAAGTCACTAACCGCACGAAGCCCCCTGATGACGGTGTTTATGCCGTGCGATTTAGCAAAATCAACAAGCAAGTTATCAAAGCCAAGAACGCTTACATTTTTTAGCTCGCAAACTGCCTCTTTTGCCATCTCTATGCGCTTTTCATGTGCGAACATTGGCTGTTTGCTGTCACTTTTTGCAACTGCGACGATTACCTTGTCAAAAATTTTTGTAGCTCTTATGATGACGTCTAAATGGCCGTTTGTTATGGGGTCAAATGTTCCTGGATAGATGCAAGATTTTTTCAAATTTGCCACCTTTTGTAAAGATTATTTTCGATTTTTAAGGCATCAAGCCACTTGCCGATGATAAAATTTTCCATATCATCAAGGCTTTTTATGTCTGCGTAGTAGCCCAAAACTGGCGGCGCGATGATGGCCCCAAGAGATGAGAGCAGCTGCATCTGAGAAAGTGTGATCGTGGAAAACGGCATCTCTCTAACTCCCAAAACTAGCCTTTGTTTCTCTTTTAGTGCGACACTTGCGGCCCTTGTAATGAGCGTGTCGCTTATGCCGTTTGCAACTTTTGCTAGTGTGTTGGTAGAGCAGGGCGCTATGATCATCGCTGATGTGCCAAATGAGCCTGAAGCAGGACCAGCGCTAAGGTCTTGATCATCATAAATTTTTACGCCAAGATCATTTAAATTTAGCTTTAAATTTTCCTCAGCCTCCAAAACCTTCATGGCATTTTTACTAACTATGATATGTGCCTCGCAACTATCTTTGGCGACATTTACTAGCTTTAGAAAAAGTCCAGCCCCACTTGCTCCAGTGGCTGCAAATACTATCTTTTTCATCTTATCACTGCCTTATCTTTGCCTGAAACTGTGGCCTCTAAAATTTTATTATCTTTTGTTCTTATCTTTATCATATCACCTAAATTTCCATCCTCAAGTGCCTTTACTTCAGCTATTATCTTAACGCCATCCTCGCTCAAAACTGCATTTAGCATTTGACCTTTTTTTACTAAGCTTATGGCGTTAAACTGACGCTTGGTTAAAATTTCACCGCTTTTTATCTGCACTTTTGTTATAAGAGCTAAGCTATTTGAGTTAGAAAGTGCATCTTTTGGCCATTTGCCAAACTCAATCATCGTTGGCTGATAGTCAAGCAGGCTTAAAATATGGTTTGTATTCATTGAATTTATTGCTATGAAGGCTGGCATCTTAGCGTTAAAGCTAAATTTAAAATAGATGCTTTTTAGACTCAGATCAACATCCTCAAATGATGCTCTAAATGTACCTTTTTGACTATTTTGATCACCTAAAAAGATATTTTTTAGGACGAGTTCTTTGAAATTTGCTGGAATCTTATTTTGTGGGCTAATACTAAGGTCACTTATGCTGATACCAGGATATTCATCGCTAATCGATCTTAAAAATTGCATTTGAATCTCATCCATGATAGAGCAGTTTTTTACAAAAGCTACGCTTCCGCCGCTTTTGTCTTTATATGTTTTAAAATTTGCTGTTAGAATTTCATAGAGTTTTTTGCTATCTATCTTGGCGGCTCTTTTGCCCTCTAAGTTTAAAATTTCATTGTCTTCGCCATCAAAGCCAAAAGTACTAAGCGAAATTTGATCATTTAGAACGCAATACATTGGATAAATGCTGACTTCATTTGCAAAAAGTTTTGTGGAAAATAAAAAAATGAGTATAAAAAAGATGGAGCGGGAAACGAGATTCGAACTCGCGACCCCAACCTTGGCAAGGTTGTGCTCTACCCCTGAGCTATTCCCGCAGTCAAAATGAAGTCCGCATTCTATCAGATTGTTTTTCATTTGTCAAGATTTTATGGAAGTTTTATAAGAGAAATTTCACTATTTTGCAAAATTTCGCTTTGATCTGGGCTAGTTAAAAACATAAAAGTGCTTTTTAAAATATGATCTATCATGCCAGAGCCGTATTTTCCACCATTTGTTGCTATAAATTTATCATTTTCAATATTTCCAAAAATTGTATTGGTCCTACCTGATTTTACCTTTAAACTTTGTGCATTTATAGCATTTTGCATCACAAAGCAATCCTCTTTTAAAAGAGGCAAAACAAGCATCATCATGCAAACATAAGCTGCCATTGGATTTCCAGGGAGCACAAAGACTAGTTTGCCATCTTTTTCATAAGCCTTGCAAGGTTTGCCAGGTCTTATATCAATATGCGAAAAAATTTCATTGTATCCAAGCTCACTTAGAGCTATTTTCATATAGTCAGCCTCACCAGCACTTGCTCCACCAGAGCAGATAACGATGTCGTAGTTTGCAGTGTTTAAAAATGCCTGTTTGACAGCACTTAGCTCATCTTTTATGATGCCAAGATATGAGCTATCTTGTCCAATAGATCTTAAAAGTACAGCGATGCCAAAGGCATTTGCATTGTAAATTTCATCCTCGCTTGCTCTTTGCCAAGGCTCGATGATCTCGTTTCCACTTGAATAAATTCCAATGCTAGGCTGTTTTTTTACATTTATAAAACTTATGCCCTGTGCTGCTAACATCATTATGCCTCTAGTGTTTAAGACCTCGCCACTTTTTAGCAAAATTTCACCAATCTTTACCTCTTCGCCTTTAAAGCGATACCCATCACCTTTTTTAAGATTATTTGGTGCTTTTATAAAATTTCCATCAACAACACAATCTTCAATCTTTATGATTGTATCAGCACCCTTTGGCATCTTCGCACCAGTCATTATCTTAACGCACTCATTTTTGCCGATGCTTAGCTGCTCTTTATCGCCTGCAAAGGCACTTGCAACTATTTTATATGGCTTATCTTTATCTTCAAATTTCACAGCAAAGCCATCAAGCGCAGAGTTATCAAAACATGGCAAGTCTTTTACCGCCACTACATCATTTGCCAATGTTTTACCAGGAGCCATGCTGATAGGTAAAATTTCACTATCTATTTTTAATTTAAATTTAGATTTAAGCGCATCTAATGCATCATTTAGTAGCATTTTTACTCCTCAAGCCTAATAATATTTGCACCAAGGCCTTGAAATTTCTCTTCTAAATTTTCATATCCTCTATCAAGGTGATAAATTCTATGTACCAAGCTTTCGCCATTTGCTATAAGAGCGGCTAGTATCAGCGCTGAGCTGGCTCTAAGATCTGTCGCCATTACATCGGCTGCATTTAGCTTAGCTGGCGCATAAACGCTTGCAATATGCCCATTTAATTTAATATCCGCTCCCATTCTAGCAAGCTCGCTAACGTGCATAAAGCGGTTTTCAAAAAGTCTCTCATCTATCGTGCTAACGCCATTTGCTGCAAGGCAAAGTGCCATAAATTGAGCTTGCATATCTGTTGGAAAGCCCGGATACTCGGTGGTTCTTATCTCCACTGGTTTTATCTCTTTTGCTGGCAATATCGTGATCTTGTCGCCGTCTACTTCGATACCAAAGCCCATCTCTTCAAATTTATTTAAAATGGCTGTCATATGGGCTGCATTTGCCTTTGTGACTGAAATTTCGCTATTTGTTATAGCTCCAGCACAAAGGTAAGTGCCAGCTTCGATCCTATCAGGGATGACTTCAATATCGCAAATTTCAAGTAATTTTTGACCGCTTCCGGTTATCTTTAGTTCACTTGTGCCGATGCCTTCTATTTTAACGCCACTTTTTGCCAAAATTTCACAAATTTGCACTACTTCAGGCTCAAGTGCGACGTTAAAAAGCTCTGTCGTACCGTAAGCTAGGGCTGCAGCCATGATGATATTTTCGCTGCCAGTTACAGTGATCTTATCAAAAACGATTTTTGCACCTTTTAGTCCATTTGGTGCTGTTGCAATGACGTAGCCTTGCTTTATTTCGATATTTGCGCCCATTTTCTCAAGTGCACTTAGGTGCAGGTCTATTGGTCTTTGTCCGATCGCACAGCCTCCAGGAAGGCTCACTTCGCAGTGGCCAAAACGTGCAAGAAGCGGTCCAAGCGTTAAGATTGATGCTCTCATCTTTCTAACGATGTCATAGTTTGCAGTCGTCGAGCTTACACTGCTTGTGTCTATGCTTAGTGAATTTTTATCTTTAAATTCGCACCTTGCTCCTAGATTAGTTAGCAGTTGGCAAAGCGTTTTTATATCAGCAACATTTGGGATATTTGTTAAATTTACACTTTTTTTTGCGAGTAAGGTTAGGGCGATAATAGGTAGAGCAGCATTTTTAGCACCGCTTATTTTTACTTCGCCACTTAATTTGGCATTTCCTTTTATCTTTAAATAGTGCATCATTGTTTTTTGCCTTAAGAAAATATGTTTTTTGCCGATATTATATTGCTTTTTAACTTAGAATAAAGAAAGCAAAGCACTATTTCCGGTTCATTTACGTTTAAAAGTTAAAATTGCAAACACTAAAATTTTGGATATAAATATGTCAAATTCAATAAATAAAAAAATCTTTTTTATACTTAGCATTATATTTTTTACAGGTTGTTCTTTTACCTCTAATCAACCGACAACTCCGCAAAATGAAACAAATCAGACCGTAACTTCAAGCGTTGATTTTAGTGAGCAAATGATTGGTGAAATCATAGATGAAGATAATGATAGAGAAGATAAAAAATTTGGTTCTTTTTTTAAAAAATACCTAAATACAAGAGCTGGCGGTGATTGCTCAGGATTCGTTTCTATCGTAAATGCAAAGTATCAAAATATGTATTTTGATGAAAAGATAATAAATCGCTACTACGATAATGGCGGTAGAAAGTCAAAAGCGATCTATAATTTTTATGAAAGTAAAAATTTAATTACTCATAAAAATCCAAAAATAGGCGATCTTGTATTTTTCTCAAATACTCTTGGCAAGGGTGTTCAGAAAAATAAAGATAAGAAAAATATCACTCATGTTGGCATAGTTACGGCTGTTCTTGGCGATGAGACAGTAAAATTTATACATAATTCTGGCGGAAAGATAATTCATAGCTATATGAATCTAAAACAAAAAAACGTGCATCTAAAAGGAAATCAAGAGATAAATAGCTACCTTGTAAGATGTTCAAACTCAAGTTGCTTGGCAGCAAATAGATTTGCTGGATATGGCAAAGCAAAATAAATCAGAAATTTTTACTAAAGACCTTTTAAAACAAATACTAGGCTCAAATTTTAAGCATTATTTATATAAATTTACACTCGTAAATACAGATTTATATAAAGAGAAAATATGAATTTTTACGATGAAATTTGGGAAATTTTAAATGAAGGCGAGATTGAGCTTAAATTTTTAAAATTTGAACTATTTTATGAGAAATTTAAACGAGATTTTAATATAAATTTTTGTGAAAGCTCTAAGCCAAATGAGCTAATAATGCCTAGCTATGCAAAATTTTGTGAAGTAGTTAGCATGAAAGAGTTAAACAAAAAAGTAAAGCCAATGGATAAAAATTTAAATTTTATCCATTCGGTAGCTCATATTGAATTTAGTGCTATTGACATCGCGCTTGATGCTTGTTATAGATTTAGAAATTTGCCAAGAGAATTTTATGAAGACTGGCTAGAAGTAGCTGAAGATGAGATCAGACACTTTTGCATGATAGAAAATTTGCTCTTAAAACAAGGCGGTAGATACGGCGAGCTAAGTGTGCATGATGGGCTTTTTATCGCACTTCAAAAGACTTCAAGTAGTCTAACTAGTCGTATGGCGCTACTGCCAAGATATATGGAGGCAAATGGGCTTGATGCAAACGCTCACATCATCAAAAGACTAGAAGCTGAGGGCGGGCAAGAAGAGCTCATTGAGTGCCTAAAAGTCATATTAAAAGAGGAAGTTTCTCACGTTTATAAGGGCGATAAGTGGTTTAAGTTTGCTTGTAACAAAGAGGGTATTGACGAAAATAGCTACTTTGACATTATCTTAAGTTTGTATCCAAATTCATTTAAAAATGTTAGAGAGATCAATGAGCAAGATCGCTTAAAAGCTGGATTTAGTAAAGAAGAGCTTTGCTTGATAAAGAATTTCTCAAAGGAGAGATAGTGAGTAAAATTTATTTCATAAGACATTCAAAAGCGGTTGATGAGAATAAGGATGGAGCTAAAGATGCCTTAAGGGAGCTTAGTCAAAAAGGCAAAGAAGACGCTAAATTTATGGCAAACAGACTAAAAATATATGATGTGATGCCAGGGGCTATCTTTTCTAGTAGTGCCAAAAGATGCGAGCAAACAGCAAAGATTATCGCTAAAACTTTAAAATTTAAAGAAGAGATCGATCTTATAGATGAGCTTTATGATATAAGCTTTGAAGATCTTTTAAAATTTGTCAAAAATATAGATGAGAGTTTGGATGAAATTTTTATCATCACGCACAATCCAAGTATAACTGAAATTTGCGAGTATTTAAGCGATTCGTCAATAGATAATATCCCAACTTCTGGAATATTTTGCGTTGAGTTTGGATGTAAATTTAGTGAGTTGAAAGAGGGTGGTGCAAAAGCGTTATTTTTTGACCACCCTAAAAAACATCAAAGATAATTTAACACTTCAGTTTTTATCTTTAAAAATTTCGTTATACGAAGTAAAAATTTGCTCGCTTAGATCTTCTATTTTCTTAGACTTATCAACAAAGTAATTCAAATTTTGTTCGTTATAGCCAGAGGCTGACTTCTCGAGCAAGAGTTTGATTTCATTATTTAGCGACGCTGTAAGCTCTTTTGACTTATCAAAATTTTTGTTTTGCTTGTGTTCACTTATACTCTCGTTCTCATACCAATCTAGCAGGCTCTGCGCTAAATTACGTATTTCCTCACTGTATCCTTGCTCGTTTATAAGATCAGAGTACACTTTGGTTTTATAAGCGATTTGCGAAATTTTTGCAATTATGGCAAAGGTTTTATTTTCGACATATTTTGATGTTTGAGCAGTATTTTGTGCGTTTGCATTAAACTCGCTCAATACCTTTTTGAAATTTTCTACATTTTGTGTCGTTAGTTTAGAAATTTCATCGATTTTTTTAGAATTTTCATCGATGTCATTTACCTCTTGCTGAAGTGTTTTTATATTGACTTCTATGTCGCTAGCGGCTTTTTGTGTGTTTTCAGCTAGCTTTCTTACTTCATCAGCAACTACCGCAAAACCACGTCCGTGCTCTCCTGCACGAGCAGCTTCAATGGCGGCGTTAAGAGCAAGTAGATTTGTTTGATCGGCAATATCTTTTATTAAATTTAAAACAGAGCTTATTTCAGAAGCCCTAGTGCTTAGCATGCCAGTGGCGTTCGAGCAGCTTTGTACTAGACCATCAAGCTCTCCCATGTTTTGACTAAGCTCGACGATATTTGACATATTTTCTTTTGCTATTTGTGCAGTTTGTCCAGCATCCGTTGCTGTTTGGCTTAAATTTTTGATACTTTCATTTAGATCATCTCTTACATCATTTATGCCATTTATGCCGTTTCCAAGTTTGTCAAGCTCACTTGAGAGAAGACCTCTGATTTTACTTTTTAGTCCTTCTTTTATACCAATTACTCCATTGCTCATAGATATAGCATTTCTTTTAAATGCGCCTCTAAAACCTTCTACAAATATATTTCTATATGTTTTTGAGTTTTGTGCAGCTTGGACTGAGGTTGAAATTTCACGTTGAAGCGCTTCAACTTGATCTAGCAAATCATTTATACCAAGGGCGACTTCATACATCTCGTCCTTTTCTCCAACATTTACAATGCGAGGCTCTAGTATGCCATTTCTTGCCGATTTGACAACACTTAAAATCTCATTTATTGCATTTGATTTTTTCTTAAACATATCTAGAACCTTTGTAAGTTGTTTATAAATTCATCATAGCTTGTTGATTTTTCTTCCAAAAATTTAAATAAATATTTTTTAGATGCTTCAATACCGCCATCTCGTTCTAGCTCAAGTAATTTTGCATAAAGTGGTTTTATGATCTCTATTGCTTTTGCATTTGGCTTACGTCTAACAGAATAGTATCCAACGATATTATCTTGCTGATCAAGTGAGGCTGTGATATTGCCAAATACCCAGTAAAATCCACCATTGAGAGTTTTATTTTTAATAAAAGCAAAAATTTCCTCTTTATTTTGTATACGTTCCCAAAGTAGCTTGAAGATAACTCTTGGCATATCAGTGTGTCTTATTATATTGTGTGGTTTTCCCAAGAGATCACCTTGTTTTACTCCTACGATATTTAAAAAAGGCTCGTTGCAATAAGTGATCCTTCCTTTTGTATCCGTTTTTGAAACTAAAAATGCGTTCTCATCAACGCCATATTCTCTTTCTATAGGCATTTTACTCCTTTAAATGTTGATTTAATTTTTAACAGCTTTTGCCATATCCCACATTGGCATAAATATACCAAGGGCGAGCAAAAGCACCATAGCCGCGATAAATATTAGTAGTATCGGCTCAATATAGTTTGAAATATTATCAATAATATCATTAAATTTCACTCTATAATAATCAGTAACTTTTTGTGTCATGTCATCTAAGCTACCACTTTGTTCGCCAGCTCCTATCATTTGTATAAGCATGCCCTCATAAAGTCCAGTTTGCCTAAAGGCCTCGGTTAAGCTTATGCCACGACCAACCAGTACTTTTACAGCAGTTAGCTTATTTCTTATATCTTGATTTGAAACAGTTACAACGGCAGTATCTAGCGCGTCAGCGATAGGAAGTCCTGCGCGAACAAGCTCTGTAAAGATTAGATTAAATCTACTCATATTTGCAAAAAATATTATTTTGCCTACAAGATAGACTTTTAGTAGATATTTATCGACCTTATCCCTAAAATTTTCATCATTTGAATATTGCCTTTTTAGCAAAAAAGCAAATGCGACAAGAACAACTATTATATATATGCCGTAATTGCTCATTATGTATTCAATGTTTAGTAAAATTTTAGTAGGAAGTGGTAGGTCGGCATTAAGCTGGCTAAAAATTTCTCGAAATTGTGGAACAACTGATGTCATGAGCACAATAAAAGCCAAAATTATAGAGCATATTACGGTTATTGGATACCTTATGGCTTTTTTAAATTTTTGTTGGTTATCCCAGACTTCTTGCAAGATAGAAGCTAGCTTTGATAATGCGTCAGCCATATTGCCAGTACTCTCTCCAAGCCTTACCATAGCAACAGTGACATCGCCTAGCTCTTCTTGAAAATTTTCTATACTTTGAGTTAAGCTTGCACCTTGATTTAGGTCTTCATCTAATGTTTGAAATATTGTTTTTAGCCTTTTATCCTCGGTAGCATTTGCTGTCTCTTTTATGCCATCATGTATTGATATACCAGCATTAGTCATAACGCTAAGTTGCCTTATGGTAGCGACTAGAGCTGGAATTTTTACTTTCGAAGAAGAGAAAATTTTGTTAAATTTTTCTTGCAAGTCTAAAAAATCATTGTTGATACTTGAAACCTGAGTTTCTTTGATCTTTACTATCATGCCTTGAATATTTGCACGATTTTTTACATCATTTTTGCTATTGGCCTTTAGGCTCATCTTTTGGCGTTTGCCATCTTTTATATATTCTATTTCGTAAAATTTCATATCTTGGCAACTCTATATACTTCTTCGATTGTTGTTACACCATTTGCTGCGCGTATAACGCCATCATGGAACATATCTATAAAGCCTTCGTCATAGGCAGCCTTTTTAAGCTCTTCTTTTGAAGCGTTATTTGCTACGATACTTGCTATATGATCGCTGATGGATAATATTTCGCTTATCATTTCACGCCCTAGATATCCAGTTTGTGAGCAGTGTTGGCAACCTACGCTTTTATAAAACTGATAATCTTCAGGGAGAAATTTCTTAATCTCATCAAGAGCTTTTTGAGATAGTGTGACTTTTTGTTTGCAATACGGGCAAAGCTTTCTTACAAGCCTTTGAGCCTCAATGCAAACTAGTGCACCACTTACTAAATATGGCTCAATGCCCATATCAACCATACGAGGTAAAGCACTAATAGCATCATTTGTATGAAGTGTAGAAAACACCAAGTGTCCAGTTAGCGCTGCTTGAATTGCGATCCTAAGTGTCTCTTGATCTCTGATCTCACCTATCATGATAATATCTGGATCTTGCCTTAAAATAGAGCGAAGAGCCGAGATAAAAGTAAGCCCAGCCTTCTCATTGACATGTACTTGTTGGATCATATTTAGCTGATACTCAACCGGATCTTCAACGGTAATAATCTTAGTTTTTACACTTTTTATATCATTTAATGCACCATAAAGTGTAGTCGTTTTTCCTGATCCTGTCGGACCAGTAACCAGGATAATGCCGTAAGGCGCTTTCATACTCTTTTTAAATTTAGCAAAGTTATCTGGATGCATGCCAAGGTCTTCAATGTTTATGATAACCTTTGATTTGTCCAAAATTCTTAAAACTATGCTTTCGCCGTTTAAAATAGGTAGTGTAGAGATACGAAAATCGTACTCTTTATCTAAAATTTGAGCTGAAAATCTACCATCTTGTGGGCGGCGGCGCTCCGCGATATCCATGTTTGAAAGTAGCTTCATACGGCTTACCATCGGCGGATAGATATCTTTATCAAATATAAATGTCTCGCTTAGCATGCCATCTATCCTGCTTCTTACGATGCAGTTTGTCTCAGTTGGCTCAATATGAATATCGCTTGCTCTGCTTTGAATAGATGTTTTTAAAATTATCTCAATTAGTTTTAAAATTCCAGAGCTTTCTGTGCTTTGCCCTTGGCTGCTAGAGCTTGAAAGCTCTTTTCTAATCTCTGTTATAACGTCCTTTATGCTTTCATTAAGAGCTATTTTGTTTATGTATTTTTCTATCTGGGCTGGATCTGCGCAAGCTACTTTTAATAGCTTTCTGTTAAATAAATTTTGAACTTTATCTTGAATGATCACATCAAAAGGATTTTTAAAAGCTACATAAACGCTTATCTCATCTTCTTTTACAGGGATGGCGTTATATGATTTTAGCTGAGAGGTGCTTAGCTTTTCGCTGATACGGTAGTCGATATCTATATCATCAAGATCAAAAAATGTGATTTTAAATTTATCACATACGTATTGAATAAAGCGCTTTTGATCTATCTGAAGACTAGTCGAAATTTCATCAATGTCAGTGTGTCCTCTTCTATAAATATCAGATAGAATTTCAAAAAAAATCTCTTCTTCTAGCATATTTTCTTCAAGCAAAATAGCTAAAAGACTTTTTTTGTTTATCTTTTTTATCTCTATAATCTTTAAAATTTGCTCATCATTTAGTTTATTAAGTTGCTCTAATGTTTTAAGCGTTAAATTTTCTAAATTATTCATCTCTTCTCTTTATCTATACTCAATCTGCGAAGTAAGATCGTCATTTTTAAAAATTTTTAAAATCATTTTTGCAAAATTTGAGCCAACTATTGCACTAAGCTCATATCTTGTATCTGAATTTGGCTCTTCAAAAATAAATACGCCAAGCTCCTCAATGTATTCTTTTTTGACAAATTTATCAAATATAAATGAAAGAATGTAATCGCTCTTTGGAAGCCTAATATAGCTTATATCGGCCCCATCCAAGATAGCATGAAGCAGTAACTTTTTTTTAAGCAATATATCAGCAAAATATGCTGCATTCTCTCTTGAGCTTTGTGTTTCTGATAGCTTGCTTGCTGGAAGAGCGAGCCTGTCTATATCATTTGTTTTTAAGCAAGATATGCCAAAGATATTAAGAAATTCTTCATTTTGTGAATCTTTTAAAAGATCTTGTATTTTTTGATTGCAAATTTTAGGATATTCAGCTTTTTCAAAATAACTCTTAATGTCAGCCGTTCCAAGCGCAAAGGCATTTAATGATAAAAATATAGCAAGCAAAAATTTCACAACGTATCACTTTTTATCTTATTTATTAGCTCATTTATCTCGGGCTTATTTTTATTTTTATTATATTCTTCTAATGCGCGCAATGCGTCATCTTTTTGTTTTAGCATATATTTTGCCTTAGCAAACATGACCCAAGACTCCTCAATGCTACTATCTAAATTATTCGCCGATAGTGCCCATTTTATAGTGTCGCTATATCTTTTATCTTGATAGCATTTTCTTGCTATTTTAAGGGCGATTTCTGGATTTTTGCTTTTATTAAAATTTTCTTTTAGCATAGAAATTTCATTGTTTTCACTTGAAATTTGAATATCAATTTTTGGCTTTACCTTTGGTTCTAATTCTATTACCTCTTCATTTGGTAGAGACTGTTCATTTTGTATATTCTCATTTTCAGTTGGTAAATTTAGCTTTAACCAACCGCCACCACTTCTTTGTTTTTTATCTAATGTCTGCTCTTTATTGTCTTCATTTAGCTTTATGGATTGTTCTAGCTTTTTAGCTATTTTCTCAGCAAGCTCATCTTGTTTTTTATCTGATTCAAATCTCTCTTTTGCCTGCTCGCTTTTTTGTTTGCCATCTTCTAAAATATTTTTGCTGACATTAGTTTCAGAAAAGGTTATGTTTTTTTCTTTTATATCTGTTTGTATTGTCAAATTTTTCTCAATTAAAGCTGGAGTACTAGTTGTCTCTTTTTTGTTTTTAGCATTTGAGAAAAATAAAAAAGCACCAAATATAAAAGCAATTAGCGAGATCATAATTATTAAAAGGCTTAGCTTTTTATTTGACAGCAATTTTAAAAGGCTATTTTTATTCTTTTTTTCGTAATCTTCATAAAGCTTTTCTAGCCTTTGAATTTCTTGTAATTCAAGCATGAATTATTCCTGTATCAAGTGCAGACATTGTCAAAATTTTAATATTTGCGTCCTCACTACTTAATTTTGATGGCTGATTTTGTTCGTAATATTCACAAATTTCATAAAATTTATACATAATTTTATTTAGTGTGCGTAGATTTCCGCAACAAAGCTCATAGGCTTTGTCATAGTCTTTTTTCTGAAAATTTAGGTATTTATCGTAGCCTTTTTGTCCTATTTTTCTTTGCAAATAAACTATGATTTCATTCGTGTTTGCACTTCCAAGCTCTATACTCTCCCAAATTCTAGTTTGAAAATAGTCCTTTGCTAACACATCTTCATTTTCAGTTTTATGAATAGTAAATAGAAATTTAAATAATCTTGTATCGGCCATTAGCCTTATTTTTTCGATCAATTCAGTAGGATAAAGTTGTGCTTCATCCAAGATAACGACTATTTGGTTTTGTAAAATTTCATCTTTATTTTTAAATTCTTTTGAGTAGTGTGCAACAAAACTTTCAAAATTATTTATATTATCAAGTTTATTTCCGTATATATCTTCACAAAGAGCTTCTATAAATGTAGCTTCGCTAAAAAAAGGATGCGGGAAAAAAATTAATTTTTTATCCTTTTGAAGATCAGAGGCTATCTTGTTTAGCAAAAAAGTCTTTCCACTGCCAGGCTTGCCATAAAAAAGTATAAGCTTTAATGGCTTTTTTAGAGCCGAGACGATCTTATTGTAACAAGTGATTGAGTTATCTAGATTAACAAAATCAGCTACTTCGTCTTCGTTGATAAAGATATCTTTTATATCTGTATAAATATTCTTGTTATTCATAGATCGTTTTAGAAAAACCTAAGTCTTTTAATGATTGATTAAGTAGCTTTTTTTTGTCAAAATCAACTACATGAGGAGTGATGACAAAGATAAGTTCTGTTGTTTTTATATTGTCTCTTGTGCTTTTAAAGACACCACCTATAAGCGGGATATCAGAAAGAAGAGGTACAGAAGTATTATTTTTACCCTTTGTCTGGCCTATTAATCCACCAAGAATAATAGTATCACCGCTATCAACTTGAACAACAGTTGAAAGCTTCTTTTGTACGGTATCTGGAGCAATCTCTCTTAACGCATTTTGTCTTGTGTCGTCTTCAGCGTATTTAAAGTTACTAAGTGATGGATTGATTCGAAGCATGATTTTATTATTATCAGAGACTTCTGGTAATAAATTTAATAATATGCCTATAAAAACAGAGTATTGTTTGTAAGTGGTTGTCAACCTATCGCTATTGCTGTTTCCATTGTCAGTTTTTTGTTGAACGCGGTAGTTTATGTTATCACCAACTGAGATTAGTGCTTGCTGATTATTAAGTGTTGTTACTTTTGGGCTTGATATAACCTTTGTCTTTCCATTTGTTTCAAGAAAATTTATCATTCCATCAAGGCTGAAATTTAAATTAGCTGCAATATTTAATGTACGTCCAAATCCATCACTTAGGCTATTTCCTTTATTTGTCCAAGTAGCACTTGAGCTAGGATTATTTCTTGAATTGCCAATGTATGTATTAAATCCAAGTTCAAATTTACTCCAATCAACGCCTTGTTTATATTCATTATTTAACTCAACTGAAATAATAGAAACATCAATAATTACTTGTTTTTTTAGTCTTTTTTGCATTTCATCTATATATTTTTCGACTCGCTTAAGTTGAGAAGGAGTGGCCGTAACAGTGATAAGGCCTGCGTTTTGATTTATGATAGGATCAGGTGCTGTGATATGTTCACTACTATTATTTAAAATAGCTTTGAGCTCAGCATCTAGTTTTTCCCAAAAGTCAAACCTTTCAGTTGTTTTTATAAGGTTACTTGAGCCTTGAGAACTATCATCTTGGGGATTATCACTACTACTTGAACCACTAGAAATTTCAGATGGAGTAGCATCCACTGAAGCTTGGGTGACAGCAGTTCCTTCTCTAATAGAAGTTATATAATCTAGTTTAAAAATTTGAGTTTTTAAAGATGAAATTTTTAATACATTATTTGAAAACTCGTAGCTTAAATTTTTCTCACTTAAAAGCAGGTCAAAAACTTCGCTAAGACTCATATTTCTGATATTAACACCAAAAACTTTATCTTTTAGTTCTGTCTTGCTATAAGTATCCTTTGCAACAATACTAAAGTTACACATCTCTGAAAGCTGATTTAACACATCTACTAGTGCAACATCATCTGAAATTTTCATATTAAAATTCTTGCTTAAACAACTACTCTCATTAGCACTAGCATAATTCATATTTAAGCAAATGAGTGCACCTATTATTAATATTTTATTTAATCTTAATCTCAACATTTTTACTTCCATTTTTTAAAATTAGCTCTTGTTTTTCATCGCCTTTTACTAAAAAAACACTATTTCTAGTAATGTTGGCTATTTTGTAACCATCAACAATATCACCGACAGCATACCACTTGGAATCAATATTTGCTTTGTTTAATAAAATTGCTTTTAAACTAAGCCCTTTTGAAACTTGAGTGATAATTGATAAATTTTGATCTGTTACCGTCTTGATAGGTTCTTGCTTAAAAGGATTTTTTATGCTCGAAAGCTCAATATCACTAAGACCGCTTCTTTTTTCCTTTATTTTTTCAAAAATTTTATCATAAGAGTCCATTTCCTCTTGAAGCTGATTAGCAAAAGCAATATTTAAAAATAAAAAAGCAAATAAAATTTTTATTTTCATTAGTATTCCATCCCCCAAACAGATATTGAGATCTTAGCGCCAAGCTCTTTTTGGGTGGAATTTACATCCATTTTGTGAAGATCAACCACTAGCTTTGATTCTTCAAGGCCATTTATATATGAAAGCATATCTTTAAAACCTCCCAAAAATGTCAAGTCAATATTTAAAATTTGCTCAATTTTTTGGAAATTTGGCTCTTTTATATCACTTTTTAACTCTAAAATTTTTATATTATTTTGCTTTGCTAAAGATACGATGTTGTCTAAAAAATTTGCCCAATTTTGATCGTTAAATAATAAAAACGATAGTTCTTTTAGCTTTGAGTCAAAATGGGCATTAAATTTTAAAACACTAGAATATTTGCCTTTAAGCGTTTCAAGTATCTTGGTCTCTTCATTTATTTTAAAATTTTTATTCCCACTAGGTGAGCTGGTCGATCTTAAATAATCTCTTGTTCTTGAAAGATCATTGCTAATTTTAGTATGCGAATTAAATCTTTCATCATAAAAATCTTGCGACGGATCAAAGCAAAGCATATAAACAATATAAATAATAATTAAAGCTGAACCCAAAAAAATTATATTTGTTTCGCTTTGTTTTTTTGCGTCAAAATACTTATCTATTTTACTTAAAACGTCTTGTCTCATTGTCTAATCTCTATACTTATATTACTTTCATACTCGTTGTTTTGCCTATCTTCTTTAATTTTTTTTGTATTTACTGAATATTTAGGCATCTTGCTAATATCTTTTATTAGCTGCGTAATCCTTTTTTCATTATCACTAACAACCGTTACAGTTAAATTTTTATCGTTATTTTTAATATTTGTTATAAAAATGCTATTGTTGTTTATCATATCGGTAATTTCAAAAAGATTTAAACCTTTCATTACGTAATGATCTTTTTTGTTTTCAATTTCTTGAAGCAACCCTTTTCTAAAATTTAACTTCTCTTCCTCTTTATCAGTTAATCCTTTTATATCATTTTGCTCTTTTTTTAGTTTTTCAAGAGTGCTTCTTATTTGTTCTGCTTGTGCATTAAGCACATCAAGCTCATCGCTTAGTCTTTGCGAATCTGTTTCTAAAATACTACCAGCTATATAATTATAAAGTGGATAGGACATGCTTAGGCAAAAAGCAGCAGCACATGTCAGTATAAATTTACCACTTTTTCTTTTTGTGAACGGATCAGGCCTAAGCAAATTTGAGAAGTTAAAATCAGCATTAAAGGCCTCTTTTTTATAAAAATTTGCATACAAAGCCATCATATTATGCCGTTCGCTAATGGCTAAATTTTTAGAATTTATTACAGTGCTTGTATTTAATTTCGTAGCATTTGTGCCAAGCTTTGTATTGATGAATTTCTCAAAACGCTCTATTTTATAGTCGCAGTCAATATAGATATTTTTTATATTTATGCCATAGATTCTATTGACAACATTTATCGTGTCATTTACGTAAAATATATAGTCCTCAAAAACAGTGTTTAGATCGTAGCTAAAGCCTTCTTCATTGCTATCTAAAAGTCCTCTTGTCTTTAGGATGTCTAAAAAGCTTTCTAGGCTTACTCTTTCGCCGCTTTGCTCTATAAATTTATCTTTTAGATAATTTAGTGTGTATCTTAAACCTCTTGATGTAAGGTATTCACCATTTACATAAATGCTTATAAATGCTTCATCTGCCCTAAATGTCAAAAAACAATCACTCTGAGTGCTAGGAAGCAAGCCTTTTTTATATATAGCACTATATAAAAGTGGCTCTACAACGACATAATCTATAAAAGGTACCCTTTTAGAAATATTTTTAAAAATTTTATTTATCGTTTCATTTGTAGCAATAAAAACATTAAAAATTCTGTCTTCTTTTTCAACATTGCTTTCAAAATAAACTATTTTATAGTCAATCGCAGGATCAAGAGAGAGCTCTTCGTAAATTTTGATCGAGATATTGTTTTCAATATCCTCATCATCTATTGTTCTTGAGATGTTTATGGTAGCTGTTATTATATCTTTGTACTCGATATAAGATATAAAGAAGTCTCGCTTTAGAATATTCTTTGAAAGACTTAGCGTATCGACATTGCTATTAGAAAATCTAAAACCTTCATATTCATAAGGATCTAGCGTAACGATTGGATTATCGTTAATTTTTCTAAGCTTTAACATAAAAATTTACCTCATAATGCTCTAATTGGGCTGTATTTTAATATTTTTACAATAAAAAATCAATATCCAATTATTTTATTAAGGCTCTTTTCTTCTTTACTCCAGCCTTTTTTAACGATTACATCGAGTTTCAAAAAGACCTTTGATCCGGTTAAATTTTGTATTAACTTTCTTGCAAAAATTCCTATTCGTTTTATCGTTTCACCATTCTTACCGATGATCATACTTTTGTGAATTTCGCGCTCAGTGATGATGCTCGCATAAATTTCAGTTATGCCTGTTTTTTCTTTTACGCTTTTTATGATCGCATCGCTAAGATATGGGATCTCATCACTTAAATTTTCATATATCGCTTCTAGTATAAATTCTCTAAAAATTTCTTTTTCATTTGTTGAAGTAAGAAATTCTGGATCATAAAAGTACTCATGCTCTGGCAAAAGCTTGCAAATTTCATCAAGAAGCGGCTTTTTATAAGTAGGCTGCTTGGTGCTAAAAGTAAGCAAAGCTGCAAATTTATCTTGAAATCTCTGGTACTGAGTGATCTTTTCTAAGACTTTCGCATTTGAGCTCTCATCGACTTTTGTTAGCACTAAGATGTGTGGTTTTTCAGGATTTAGAGCTAGAAATTTCTCATAGTCACTTGTATCATCATGAATAGGCGCTAAAAATACGATGAGATCACAGTCTCCCATCGATTTTATCGCTTGGCTAATTAGTAGTTGATTTATCGCCTTGTTGCTCTCGTGAAGCCCTGGCGTGTCGGTAAAGATGATCTGATCTTCGCCGTTCATAACTATGCCATTTATCTTTCTGCGAGTTGCGTTTTGTTTATGCGAGACGATAGCTATCTTTTCGTTCAACAAGGCATTTAAAAATGAGCTTTTGCCAGCATTTGTGCGTCCTATGATGCTAACAAAGCCCGATTTCAAAGTATGTACCTCGCTAGATCTTGATCTTCGACCACGTCTTTTAGACGCTCTTTTACAAGCTCTTTTGTCACATTTATCTTCTCGCCGCTATTTTCGCTAGCCTCAAAGCTAATATCTTCTATCACGCGCTCGATTACCGTATGAAGGCGTCTAGCGCCGATATCTTCCATCTTTTCATTCGCAGCGTGAGCGATCCTGGCTATCTCTTTTATCGCTTCATCGTCAAATTCTAGTTCAACATTTTCGGTTGAGAGTAGGGCAATGTATTGTTTTAAAAGCGAATTTTTTGGCTGAGTTAAAATTTGATAAAGCGCGTCCTCATCAAGGCTATCAAGCTCGACTCTTAGTGGAAAACGGCCTTGAAGCTCAGGGATGAGATCGCTTGGTTTGCTTATATGAAAGGCACCAGCAGCGATAAATAAAATATGATCTGTCTTTAAATTTCCAAATTTGGTATTTACATTTGAGCCCTCAACGATAGGTAGCAAGTCTCTTTGCACGCCTTCTTTGCTAGGATCTTGTCTATTTGAGCTACCTGAGCCAACAGCTACTTTATCTATCTCATCTATAAAGATTATGCCTTCGTTTTCAGCTCTTTTTATCGCCTCGATTTTTATGCTCTCAAGGTCTAAAATTTTATCATTTGCTTCGCTTTGAAGGGCTTTTTTGGCGTCTTTTACCTTCATCTCTTTTTTGATGTTTTTGCCACCGATGCCTATTATCTTTATAAAGCTCTCTTGCATCTGCACCATATCAGGTGGCACGTTTGAGCCAGCTTCAAGTGGGTTTTGCTGCACCTCGATCTCGATACTTAACTCGTCAAGCTCGCCGTTTCTTAGTCTATTTAACATTTTTTCATAGCTCTTTGCGTACTCTGCTTGCTTCTCTTCACTTGCACCTTTTGGCAGTGGCGGAAGTAGCTTTGAAACGATCTTTTCTTCGATATAGGCATTTATCTTGTCTTGATTTTTCTCACTTTGCTCGTTTTTTACAAGGTTATATGATGCCATAGCAAGGTCTCTTACCATGCTTTCAACGTCACGGCCAACAAAACCAACCTCAGTATATTTGCTGGCCTCGACCTTGATAAATGGCAGTCCCATCATCTTTGAAAGACGCCTTGCGATCTCAGTTTTGCCAACGCCAGTTGAGCCGATCATCAAGATATTTTTTGGCATGATGTCATCTTGCAAGCTTTTTTCAAGCTTCATACGGCGATATCTGTTGCGAAGCGCGATCGCTATGATCTTTTTGGCGTCCTTTTGACCGATCACATAGTCATCTAAAAATTTAACAATTTCTCTTGGTGTTAAGTTCATTTTCTCTCTTGTTCTAAAACATAAGTTTTGATGTTTGTATTTGTATAGATGCAAATTTCGCCGGCGATCTTGAGGCTCTCTTTAACTAGCTCCTCTTCGTCGATATCGGCAAATTTATCTAAGGCACGGGCTGCTGAAAGGGCGTAGTTGCCGCCGCTTCCGATAGCTGCTATCTTGCCATCTTCTGGCTCAACAACATCTCCAGTGCCACTAAGTAAGAAAATTTTATCCCTATCAAGCACAAGCATCATCGCTTCAAGTTTTCTTAGATACTTGTCTTTGCGCCACTCTTTGCTAAATTCTATCACCGCCTTTAGCAAATCGCCCTTTGTATGCTCTAAATTTTTCTCAAACATATCAAATAGGTTAAATGCGTCAGCAGTGCTGCCAGCAAAGCCAGCTAGGACTTTGCCGTTATGAATTTTACGAATTTTTACGGCATTGCCTTTTAAGACGGTATTTCCAAAGCTCACCTGTCCGTCTCCGCCGATGACTGATTTGTTTTTGCCTTTGTAGGCTAAGATGGTTGTCGCATGAAACATCTACTCTCCTTGCACATCAACCTTCAAGCTCGCATTTATCGAGTGTCCAAGCTTTACATGAACGTCATAAAGACCTACCGCTTTTAGATGTGTATCCATGTCGATCGCTTTTTTCTCGACAACTAAATGATGAGTTTTTTCAAGCTCTGCTGCGATCTCCTCTTTTGAGACTGAGCCAAAAAGCGAACCATTTGCACCAAGAGTTTTTTTGATGACAACTATAACTTTTTCAAGCTCTTCTTTTAGCTTTTCTAAATTTGCGATCTCATATTTTAACTCTTCAGCCTTTCTTTTTTGAGCTGCTTCATATTGGCGAAGAACGTCTGGAGTAGCTGCTTTTGCAAAGCCTTTGCCGATTAAGAAGTTATTGCCATAGCCGTCTTTTACCTCTTTTATCTCGCCAGCTTTACCAAGCGCCTTTACATCTTTTATTAATAATACTTTCATTTTTTTCCTTTTAAATTTTATTTTTTAGTCAAATTTTCGCCCATTTTTACGTGCGATGATAAAGCGAAGTGCGTTTAGTTTGATAAATCCCTCTGCATCTTTTTGGTCATACACGCTATCTTCCTCAAATGTGCAGTATGCCTCGCTAAATAGATTATCATTTTTACTGCTTCTGCCAAGGATAGTCACATTGCCTTTATAAAGCTCAACTTTAACTGAGCCATTTACGTGCTCTTGACTCTTGTCGATGAGAGCTTGAAGCATATTTCGCTCAGGTGACCACCAGTAGCCGTTGTAAATTAGCTCGGCGTATTTTGGCATGATCTCATCTTTTAAGTGAGCTGCACCGCGGTCAAGCGTGATGCTCTCGATCGCTCTATGAGCTTTTAGCATTATCGTGCCACCAGGAGTTTCGTAGCATCCGCGACTCTTCATACCAACTGAGCGGTTCTCTACGATGTCAAGTCTGCCTATACCGTGTTTTGCGCCAAGGCGGTTTAGCTCGGTTAAAATTTCAGCTGGGCTCATTTTTTTACCGTTTATGCTCACTGGATCGCCTTTTTCATAGCCGATCTCGATGATCTCGCTCTTATCTGGAGCATCTTTTGGGCTTACTGTCCATCTCCACATATCATATTCTGGTGCATGGCTTGGGTCTTCAAGCACTAGACCTTCGTAGCTTATGTGAAGTAAATTTGCGTCCATTGAGTATGGGCTCTTGCCTGGTTTTTTGGTGATATCTATGCCGTTTTTTTCAGCGTATGCCAAAAGTTTTTCACGGCTGTTTAGATCCCACTCACGCCAAGGAGCTATGATAGTTAGATTGTCGCCAAGCGCGTAGTATCCAAGCTCAAAGCGAACTTGGTCGTTACCTTTGCCTGTTGCTCCGTGGCTCACGCCATCAGCACCAACAAGTCTTGCGATCTCGCTTTGGCGTTTTGCTATTAGTGGGCGAGCGATTGATGTGCCAAGTAGATACTCGCCCTCGTAGACTGCATTTGCTCTAAATATTGGAAATACATAATCACGTACAAATTCTTCTCTTAAATCTTCTATAAAAATATTTTCAGGCTTTACACCAAGTGCTAAGGCTTTTTTGCGTGCAGGCTCTAGCTCCTCGCCTTGGCCAATGTCAGCTGTAAATGTGACTACTTCGCAGTTGTATTCATCTTGAAGCCATTTTAAAATGATACTTGTGTCAAGTCCGCCAGAGTATGCTAAAACCACTTTTTTTACGTCTTTTTTCATAGCTCTTCCTTTTGTTAAAATGGTCTTATTTTAGCCTAAATTGATTAATTTTTAATAAACTAATTTAATAAATAATGTAAGTTTTTTCTTAAAAAATTTTATAAAAAAGATTACTATTTAAAATTATGATAATTAATATTGTTTTAAAAGATACTTCGCTAAATTTCAAACTTTTTCAAATTAAATTTTTAAAAGGATAGTCGTGAGAAAAACAAAATTTATTGCCATCTGCCTTAGCGCTTGCGTGGCAAATTCGCTCTTTGGAGCAGAGCATAAAGACAATAACGAAACAAAACTTGATGGCGTTGTAGTAAGTGCGAGTGGCTTTTCGCAGCAGATCAAAGAAGCTCCCGCAAGCATAAGCGTGATAAGTGGCGATGAGCTTACAAAAGATAGCTTTACTTCGCTTCACTCAATCGCTCAAAAAGTCCCAGGCGTAAATGTCGTTGGCGGTGAGGACGGGGCAGCTAGCGGTATCTCGATACGTGGCATGGAGAAGTCTCAAACGCTAGTTTTAATTGATGGCAAAAGGGTAAACTCAAGTAGCGCAAATCCAAAGGGCGGAGCAGGGGATATAAACTCAAATTTCATCCCACCAGCTGAAGCGATCGAGCGTATAGAGGTCATCCGTGGTCCTATGAGCTCGCTTTATGGTAGCGACGCAGTTGGTGGCGTTATAAATATCATCACTAAAAAAGATTTTTCAAAATTTAACGGCAACGTCGGCATCTCAACCACGATAAACACGCACAAAGGCATAGGTGATGGCAGACAAGGCGACTTTTATCTAAATTTACCTCTTTATAAAGAGCTTTTCGCACTTCAGCTTTGGGGATATAAAAAGCTAAGAGATGAAGATGGTTACATCGGTGGCTATCAAAAGAGCGATAAGAGAAATTTAAGCGCAAAACTTTGGATCACGCCAGATGAACATAATAAATTTTACATCCTTGGCTCAAACGAAAGGCATGATTACTCACGTACAATTGGTAAGTCAGCCGATCCAGATATAAGAAAAAAGCTTTAAATGCATATGATTATGAGAAAAAGAGCTATGGCGTGGGCTATCTTGGCGAATTTGATAACCTAAATGCCGATATCAGCTACATTTATGATCAGACACAAAGAACGAGCCTTTTTGATAAATTCATACCTGCAAAAGCTAAAAATCATAACTTTAACTCTAAATTTACAACGTTTTTTGGTGCGCATACACTCACTTTTGGCTATGACTTTAGCAAGCAAAATGTCGGCACTACCTTCATCGTCTCAAACGCCTCAAAAAATGGCCTTGAAAGCCCAAAAAGTTACTCGATGAGCGAGCATGCAGGATTTATCGAGGATGAGTGGCAAATTTTAGAAGAGAAGCTATTTTTAACGCTTGGCTCAAGACTCACGCACAACGAATTTTTTGGTAACCACCTCTCGCCAAGAGCCTACCTAGTCTATAATGCCACAGATACGCTAAGTCTAAAAGGCGGCGTAGCAACTGGCTATAAAACGCCAAATGTAAATCAAATTTCTCCTGCGGTTGGCACTATCCAAGGTGGCTGGAGAATAGTTGATTTTGGTAACAAAGATTTAAAACCAGAAAAAAGCATAACTTACGAAGTTGGAGCATATTATGACAATCAGGCTGATTTTAGAGGCTCGGTAACACTTTTTAAAAATGAATTTAAAGACAAGATCCTAGATACCGACGGCAGTAATGTAAATAGAATTTCAGCCTTTGGTACTTGCTCAGGTGCGCCAAGTGTTAATTGCCCTGGCTGGGGAACTTACTTTAACATTGAGGGTGCGACCGTTTGGGGAGTGGAGCTAAGTGGCGACTATGACATCCTTTCAAACTTAAATCTAAGCTCAAATTACACCTATAATAAGTCAAAGATAAAAACTGGCAACCCAACAATAAATACGCCAAGAGGCCCTATGAAATTTAGTGAGACAAATCTTGGCAGACTTGATGCAAAAAGCCTTACCGCAACGCCAGAGCACGCACTTCACGCCACGTTTACTTATAAGCCTGTAAAAAGCGTTAAGACATTTTTTGGCGCAAACTATGAGAGCAAGCTTACTAGCGTGAAATTTGGCCCTGGTAACAAAGTTAGTGAAAATGACAAAAATTTACTCACATTTGATACAGGTGTAAGCTGGGAGGCAAATGAGCACCTAACGCTTAGCCTAAACGCCTACAATATCTTTGATAAAGTAAGATACGATGAGGCGCTAGCAGACGACGGCAACTACTACTGGTATCCGCAAGAGGGTAGGAGATTTTGGTTTAAGGTCGCTGCAAAATGGTAAGAGCGTTTAAATTTTTGCTTTTTACGCTTGGTATGGCACAGACTTTGCACGCAGGACCCAGCCAAACGCCTGAGCCACTTAGCCAAAAAGCTGCTAGTAAATTTGAAATTTCAACCTTTAAAATGAGCGCAAATGATGAAATTTATAAAATTTTCACAGCCAAGCTAAAGGGGCAAAATGAGTTTAAAAACGTGCTTTTCTTGCTTGATGCAAACGCCCAGTTCAACATGATATTAAATGAATTTGATGGCAACGCTGCACCACTAATAATAGGCATAGGATATGACAGCAACAAAAGCTACGAGGTGGAAAAACGCACAAGAGATCTTACGCCAAAAGCAAAGGGCGAGGAATTTGACAAAGGTGGCGGCGCAGATGAGTTTTACTATTTTTTGACAAGAAATTTAATGCCACTTATCGATCAAAAATTTAACGTGCAAGACCTCCCAAAAAGCCTTTATGGACACTCTTTTGGCGGTCTTTTTACGCTTTATGCCATGCTTAAAAATGAGAGTATTTTTCAAAATTTCTTTATCGCTTCACCATCTCTTTGGTGGGGCGAGTCTGAGATATTGAAACAAAACGTGAGTGAAGGTAAATTTAAAGAGAAACTAAAAGCTAAATTCGTCTTTCTTAGCGTTGGCGAGCTTGAAAAGAGAAAGGGCAAAACTGATAAAGCTGGCATTTTAAAGGCGAGCGATCTAGCCCAAATTTTAAAGCAAAGTGGGGTAAATTCTCACTTTGAGCTTTTTAAAAATGAAACCCATGGCAGCGTCATACCTCTAAATTTAAAAGAGCTTTTAAAATATCTAAAGGATTAAAAATTTAAGGCTATTTTTGTTAAAATCCGCCGCATGAGAGTAGATAAATTTTTAAACGTGGTAAATATAACCAAAAGGCGTGCCGTTAGCGAAGATATGTGCAAAAGCGGCGTTGTGAGCATAAACGGCGTGCAGGCAAAAGCGGCAAAAGACGTAAAGATAGGCGATGTTATCACTATCAAATTTCTAGCTCGTGAGGCGAGATATGAGGTGCTAGCGATCCCAGCTACAAAAAGCATACCAAAAAGCGCTCAAAGCGAATATGTAAAAGAGCTTTGATGGTTTTTGAGCTTTTAGAAAATGAGCTTAATGAGCTTGTGCAGGTGCTGCCAAAAAGTGGCGTGGTGCTACTAGGTGGCGATCTAGCAAGTGGTAAAACGACGCTTGTAAAGGCGATCATCAAGGCTCATGGCATAGAAGATAGCGTGACGTCGCCAACATTTTCTTTGATGCAAATTTATGGTAAAGATATCTACCACTACGACATTTACCAGATCGGTTTTGACGGGATGGCAAAAAATGGCCTTTTTGAAAATTTATTTGAAGAGGGGCTTCATCTAGTAGAGTGGGGCGATGAAAATTTAGAAAAAGCTCTAAAGAAAAACGGCGAGAGCTATACGTTAGTAAAAATTTCTCTTAGCAAAAATGGTAGAAAATACGAGGTTATAAGTGCATAAACTAGAAGTAAAAGATCTAAAAAAGACGATTAAAAAAAGTGAGATCATAAAAGGTATATCTTTAGAGGTAAATAGCGGCGAAGTCGTGGGACTTCTTGGACCAAATGGTGCTGGAAAGACGACCACTTTTTATATGATCTGTGGGCTCATCTCGCCAACTAGCGGAGATGTCTTTTTAAATGACGAAAAGATCACAAACGTCCCACTTCACAAAAGAGCGCACCTTGGTATTGGCTATTTGCCGCAAGAATCAAGCATATTTAAAGAGCTAAGTGTCGAAGAAAATTTACTTCTTGGCGCTGAAATTTTAAATCAAAGCAAAGAAGAGATATCTAAAAGAGTAAATGAGATGCTAAATATGCTAAACATCGAGCCTATCCGCCTAAGAAAGGGCGTTAGTCTAAGTGGTGGCGAGCGCAGACGCTGTGAGATCGCTAGAAGCCTCATCATAAAGCCAAAATTTTTGCTGCTTGATGAGCCATTTGCAGGCGTCGATCCTATTGCAGTTAGCGACATCCAAAGCATCGTTAGAGACCTTAAAAAGCTAGGTATCGGCGTTTTGATAACTGACCACAACGTCCGTGAGACACTAGCCATTTGCGACAGGGCCTACGTCATCAAAGATGGCTCACTTCTAGCAAGTGGCAGTGCGAGCGAAGTAGCAAACAATAAGCTTGTAAGAACGCACTATCTTGGCGAAGAATTTAAACTTCTTGAGTAGATGATGCTAAGGCAAAAGCAAACTTTAGCGCCAAAGATTAAACTAAACCAAACGCTAAGAAGCTGGCTTCCCATCCTTCAAAGCGGACTTGATGAGCTAAAAGAGACGCTCGAGCCTTTTATAAAAGACAATCCTTTTGCTACGATCACACATAAAAATTTAGAAAAAAACGAAAAAAAGCGAAATTTTTTTGAGCAAGTCAGTAAAAATTCAGTAAGTGAGAGTATCGAGGCTTTAAGTATTTACAAAGAAAGCCTCTATGAAAAGCTAATTAGTCAAATCAATCCGCCACTTTTTCCCACGCAAAAGTCTCAGGATATCGCATATAAGATCATTGAGTGCTTGGATGATGAGGGCTATTTTTCTTATGATGATGAAATTTTTGCTGGCTTTAATGAGAGCGAAGTAGAGCGGGTTAGGGCGAGATTTGCCTACCTTGAGCCCTGTGGCGTGGGCGCAAAAGATGTCAAAGAGAGCTTTTTGTTTCAGTTAAGTGAGGCAGAGGCAAGCGATGAGATCATAGAGTGCACAAGAAAGATCATCTTAAATTTTGAAAATATAGAAAAGCTTAGAAAGCTAAAATTTTACGACGACGCGCTAAAGATCATAAAAAAATTTAAAAATCCTCCGGCCATTGAATATCTTGAGGACGAAAAAGAGGCAGTGCCTGATATCTTCGTATTAAGCACAAGTAGCGGCATAAGCGTGCAGATAAATGATGAGTACTATCCAGAAATTTTGGTTGATACCGAGGGATTAGACGAAAAAGAGGCCTTTGTAAGCTCACGCATAAAAGAGGCGAGCGAGCTCATAGACGCCCTTGAGATGAGAAAAGCGACGCTTTATAAGATAGGGCTCATGATAGTTGAGTATCAGTATGACTACTTTTTGGGTGGCGACATAAAGCCTATGAAGCTAAAAGACCTAGCAGACGAGCTTGGGCGCAATCCGTCAACCATCTCAAGAGCTATTGCAAATAAGTATCTAAGCTGTGCAAGGGGCACTATTGCACTTAAAAATTTCTTTGCAACTGGCTTTGACGAGGAGACTTCAAACGCTGCGATAAAAGAATTTTTACTAGAGCTCATTAAAGGTGAAGATCGCAAAAAGCCACTTTCTGATCTAAAAATTCAAGAACTAATCCAAGCCAAATTTAACATCCAAATCGTTCGCCGAACCATCACAAAATACCGCAAAATTCTAAATATCGGCAGCTCAAGCCAGCGAAAAAGAGTCTATCAGATAAACGGCTAACTACCACTCATTTACAGCAAAAAGTATGACCTTGTGCATCTGTGCAAAAAGCTCGTTGCTAAGCTCTTCGTACTCTTTGCCACGTTTTTTATATTGTGCCATGCCCGCTGCATCGTCGTTCCAAGAGCCCATACCGCCAAAGACATCAGCCAAGCTTGCCGCAGCAAAAAGGGCTAAATTTTTCTTTGGCATAAGCGGTGCATTAAATATCTTTTGATCATCATTGCTTGAAGATCTAAGTGATTTTAATGCCCTACGAAAACACTCACCAAAATTCTCACACTCTATCTCATCTGCAAAGGCCGCTATCTTGGTAAGTATGGCCATAAAAACCTCTGTGTTGTCGCTAAAATTTTCTAAATTTACATCTTTTTCAAGACCTAATTCTTTATATATTATGTCCCAGCCTCTTTGGTCTTTGTTGTATTTCCAGTAGGGCACAAAGCAGCTTATGTGCTCTTTAAAAATACAAATGATCGATTTTGCGGTAGAGTTTGAAAAGCTAAGCAATAAACGTTCATTTGATGAGCCAGTTAAATTTGTAGCAAGTCTTACATCGCTTAATCCAAGTTTTAATGCGTGCTCAAACCACTCATTTACGCCATTTGCCCTATGGCCTGAGAGAAAGTGAAAATTTATACTATTTTCGTAGTTAGTGCCATTATATAGGATAGGAGAATTTGACTTTATGGCCTGCTTTGTGGCAACAATAATGGCGCATATATTAAACATTTCACCATTCATCTTTGCTCCCTTTAATAGCCCTTGTGGCAAGCCGTGCTCTAGCCAACCATCACAAAATTTTCTTGATTTTTAAAGTATGGTTTTAGGCTCTCATAAGCAGATTGAATATTTTTAAATTTCTTTGCGTATTCTTCTTGTATGAGAGGATTTTTGTTGGCATGCCTATCTGGGTGATAGATATTTACGAGCGAAAGGTAACTTTGTCTGATGGTTTCAAAGTCATCATTTTTTTTGCAACCCAAAATCCCAAAATTTTCCTCAAGCAAATTTGCAAGCACAGAAAATCTACTTACAAATTTAGATGAGCTTTTTATTTTTATGCCTTGTTTAAAGGCTTTGTAGTCTTTTTCATCATAGATAAAATTTACGCTAAATTTTGGGTAGCTTCTTTTGTAGAGTAGTTTGTTTAATGTGTTTATGTCGTTGTCATTTGAGATGGTGATGTTTAAAAAATCATCATTTTTGCTAAAAGCAACATTGCTTTTTACTAAACTCTCGCTGATGTAGCTAGCAAAATCTCTGCAAAGTGTATCTTTTAGTTCAAATTTGGCTTCATTTTTTACAAAATTTACATTTAGGCTAATGACTGGAGTTAGGGTATTTTTTTGAACAAAGCCAAGCTTTATGGTTTTATAGTTTGCAAAACGAATATCGAGCTTATCATCACTTTGCTTTTCATAAAGTTTTTTTATAAATTTTAAAAAGCACTTGCGTTGTGGGATCTCGCTCTCTTCGTAAAACGAAATAACCTTATTTTTATTAGATAAAATTTTTGTAAAATTTCTGCTTATCATATCTCTAAGCTCACGAAACAAAGCGTCATTATCAGTTAAAATGCTTAGAGATTCTAATGTTTGCGTAACTTTCATTGCCTACTCCACATAAAATATTACATGTTTTAGCAATAAGCATTCCAAATTTATATTTTTCTTATATCTTGGCCTTTAATGTACTCTGCAAATTCGTTTTTTAGCTTATTTTCTTTATATGAGATCGCCTCTTCTTTTGTATGAGAAACGGCTTCTTTTTGAGTTTTTTTGATCTCACCTTGCTCTTTAGTAAGTTCTTTTTTTATCTCTTTTAAACTATCGAAAAAATCATTCATCTTTGCTCCTTTTGTTTTTATCAGATTTTACTAAAACAGTTATAAAATTAAAATGAATACAATTTTTCTTTAAGGAAAGTTTGGCTAATATCTCGACTTAACTTTCTTGTGCGCTCGTAGCTCAGCTGGATAGAGCATTTGATTGCGGTTCAAAAGGTCAGAGATTCGAATTCTCTCGGGCGCACCATCTTAATGACAAACTTCATAATTTTTATAGTAAAATAAGCAAAAAAATTAAAAGAGAAAAAATGGATTTTCAAAATATTCAAAAACAAATTTTAGTACTAAAAGAGAGCTTGACAGCATTAGAACAAAATAGTGAGCACGAGATCGGCTTGGCAGTTGGGGTTGTTGAGTTTAATAAAAACGCTGACGAACTTAAAAAAAAGCTTACAAATTTAAAAGGTGAAAGCGATTTTTTTAAAAGTGTCTTCAATACAGAGGACTATTATGAAAACATTAGTACTTATTTGGAGCAGATAAAGAGAAGCTTAAATTATAAAATTGAAAAAAACGGGGTGAGCTTTAAGGCAAATGAAAATTTACAAGAAAGCTATGTTGCCATTTTAAATATAATAGAAATTTTAGTAGCAGAATATCAAATACAAAACAAAAATAAAGCAAAAAATCTCTTTTCTAGGACAACAGATACTACTCAAATAAAATCAATACTTGCGGAGCTAAATACTCTACAAGAGCGTATACATAATGTTTTACATATTCATTCTAGGATAGTTTCAAATATTATTTTGCAAAATTTTAAGATAATTTATACGTTCTTTTATAATTGTATTAAGGCTGCAAAGCAACGCAAAGATGAGCTTTTGCTAGTGGAGATCGCGGGTATAACTGACAAGATAATAACTATGATAAAACCGGTCTTTAGTGCAAAAATTTTAAATACAAATGAGCTTATTTATCATTACTTGATCTTTGAGCTAAAAGAACTAAAAGCTTGTGCGATAGGCGAGGAGCTAGTTTAAAATTTTATCAATTATCTCTTTTGCTCCATTTGGCAAAAGGATCTCTTTTAGAGCTTTACTGCTTTTGTTTAGATCAAAATTTTCTATCATTCTTATGACTTCGTCTTTGTTCAGAATTTCTCCATTTTGCAAGCAAATTTCAGCAATGCCCTTATCTTTTAAAAATTTAGCGTTATAAAGCTGATGATTACCAGCAGCATAAGGAAATGGCACAAAGATAGATGGCAAAGCATTTGCACAAAGCTCCCAAAGCGAGCTAGCTCCTGCTCTTGAGATAGCAAGATCAGCCTCGCTCATCTTCTTTTCTATCTCTTTACTAAATTCAAAAATTTCTAGATTTGTTTCATCAAAGCCAAGTTCATCATATCTTTTTTTAAGTTCATCAAAACCATTTTTGCCACATTGATGAATTATCTTTATGCCTTTTTCTTTGAGATATGGAGCTAAATTTATAGCTAGCTCGTTTATCGCTTTTGCACCTTGCGAGCCACCTAAAAATAAAATAGTCTTTAGCCTATTTCTCATCCTCGCACTATCAAAAAATTTCTTTGCAACGGGATAAGGGTGGGGCGAAGTTTCATCATAAGAGCTAAAAAAGCCTTTTGCATAGGGCTTTAAAATTTTATTTAATTTGCCCATTACAGCATTTTGTTCGTGAATAAAAAGTGGTGTTTTCGAGATGATAGCTGCGATCGCTGCCGGTGCTGCCGAGTAGCCGCCTACGCTAATAACTGCCTTAACGCCATTTTGCTTAAAAATTTTCCTGCATTTTAAAGCAAGATTTACGATATTTGTTAGTGATTTTATTTTAGCAAAGCCTCTTTTATTTACCACGCCACTACTTGGTAAGAAAAATTTTTGTAAAAAATTCTCATCATTTTCAAACCAAAATTTATCTTGACCGCTAGTTGAACCAATAAAAATGGGCTTAATATTTCGTCTATTTAGCTCCTCGCAAAAGCTTCTTGCGATCGCTAAATGCCCACCAGTGCCTCCACCGCAAATAACAATCATAATTTTGCCCTTTTACTAACCATCAAAACCATGCCGATACCGATACAAATCGCAAGCACAGAGCTACCACCGTAACTAAGAAATGGCACAGCAATACCCTTGATAGGCGTGATCGATGTGATACCATAGCTATTCATTAAAAATGAAAACGATAATATAAGTCCTACACCAAGCGTAAATAGATGATAGACCTTATTTTCGCTTCTGGCTGAAATTCTAAAAATTCTATAAAGTAGCGTTATAAATATAGCTACGATACACAAAATACCAAAAACACCGACCTCTTCAGCGATACCAGCTAATACAAAGTCAGTATGGACCTCACTTAAAAAGCCGAGTTTAAAGATACCAGCGCCAAGCCCTTCGCCGAAAAATTCGCCATGCTTTATAGCGTTTAATGAGTGAGAAATTTGATATGGCTCTGGCGCATCAGCTACTCTTAATACATCTGCAACGCTGTCAGGTAAGAAAGAAAGCACCATATTTTGTATCGTGCCCCACCATGACTTTATACGTAAAATTCTATGCTCAGAGCTGATTATCGCTACAGTCATAACAAAAGCAGCTCCTAAGATACCGATGCTAAAAAGTCTCGCACTTGCTCCTGCAAAAAGTGCCATCGTCACAAATGTAAGTGCCAACACGACCACTTGACCAAGGTCATTTTGCATAACAGCGATAAGAAAGATAGCAACACCAAAAAGAATAATATAAGGCATAAGTATCTTAATCTCATCTAGCAAGGTCCTTTTGCCTTCACTAAATTTTCTAGTAAAACTCCAAGCTAAGAAATAGACAAAACCAATTTTAAAAAACTCAACTGGAGCTAGCGAAAAGCCAGGTAGTCTAATCCAACGCCTAGCACCACCAGCGTCAGTCACCATTGAAGCTGGCAATGCATGCATTAGCCCCATGGCGATACCGCAAGATATAAGAAGGCCAAATCCTATCCAAACAAGCGTCTTTTCAGGATTGAGCCTGGAGAGCCACCACATGAGAAAAATTCCTATACAACCAACAATAAACTGGCGGATGAAAAAGTGAAATTCGTCGTAATTAAAAAATAAAACCGTAAAAACTGGCAAAGATAGTGAAAAAATAATGCTTATAGCGATCAAAGTCGAACAAAGATAGAAAATAATCTTATCAACTGCCAAAATTTAGCTCCAAGTTTAAAAAGTGCCAAAGTATAATAAAAAACGGCTTACAAAGATATTATTTGCTATAATTGCAAGCTTTAAGGAAGGGCATGAAGATAGGTATATTTGACTCAGGACTTGGTGGACTAAGCGTCTTAAACGAAGCTTTAAGTAAGCTTAGCGAGCATGAATTTTTATATTACGCAGATGTAAAAAATGTCCCATATGGACAAAAGAGTAGGGATGAGATATTAAAATTTAGCTTTGATGCGGTTAAATTTCTCATAGAAAATGGCTCAAACGCTGTTGTAGTAGCTTGTAACACAGCAACAAGCGTGGCAATAAAAGATATTAGAGCAAAGTTAAGTGTGCCAATCATCGGCATGGAGCCAGCCATAAAAAAGGCTCATGACTTAAGCTATAATGATGCCTTAAAAACGCTTGTCATAGCCACTCCAGTCACCGTAAATGGTGCAAAGCTAAAAGAGCTGATCATAAATTTACACGCAAAAGATAAGACTGAGCTGCTCGCTCTACCTCGCCTTGTAAATTTTGCTGAAAATGGAGAATTTGACACCGAGAATGTGAAATCATATCTAAAAGAAGAGTTAGCCAAATTTGATCTAAGCAAATTTGGGTTTTTAGTGCTTGGCTGCACGCACTTTAACTATTTTAAAGATAGCCTAAGAGAAATTTTGCCGCCAAATATAAGTATAATTGATGGCAACGAAGGGACAATAAACCGCCTTGTTAGCGAGCTTGGGCTTACAATTTCAAATGCAAATTTAACTTCAAATGTGAAATTTTTCTACTCTGGTGCCGAGATGTACGAGCAAAGCGAACTAGAAAAAATTTCAAGAAATTTAGCTAGATTAGAGAAGATGAGGGCGATCTGCTAGGTTAAATTTAACTAAATATCACAAGTAAAAATTTAGAAAAATACACTAAATTTTACATATTTTTATATGTATTTAGCCTTTTCTTTGCTTTATTATATAGACTACACTTATTACTACAACCACCGCTAAAAGAGCGATCGTGATTATTAAAAGTGTCTGTTTATCAGGGTTTGAGCCTATAAAATAGCCGACTCCAAGTAAAACAGCACACCAAATCCCAGCTCCAAGTGAGGTAAATAGGCAAAATCTAAAAATGTTCATCTTAGCAAGTCCGGCTGGTAGGCTGATGTATTGACGAATGCCAGGAATCAGACGTGAGTTAAATGTAGAAATTTCGCCGTGTTTATTGAAAAATGCCTCAAATTTATCCATTTTTTCGTGAGTAATTCCCACAAATTTGCCGTATTTTAAAACGATCTCGCGACCAAAAAAGTAGCAAAGATAATAGTTAAAAATAGCTCCAAGTAAGCTACCAAGCGTGCCTGCAAGAAAGGCCAAAACTAAACTCATTTCACCTTTATGCGCCAAATAGCCAGCCGGTATCATCGCGACCTCACTTGGAAATGGAAAAAATGAGCTTTCTAAAAACATCATCACAAATATGCCAGCATAACCCCAGCTACTTACGCTCGCAACTATAAAATCAATAACATCATGCAGCATTTAAATTCCTGAAAAATTTTAAAGTGAGCCATTTTAGCAAAGCATAGCTTAAGCTTTTTGACAAAAATAAAGAGAGTTTATAGCTTATTAAAACAAGATGAAAGTAGAAATAAAATAGGGCGAAAGCTCGCCCCGTTTTTAAAATGCAGGTATAACCTCGCCTTTGTAGCGAGTGATGATGAAATTTTTAGTATCAGTACTAAGCACCGCATCAACTAAAGCTTTGATCTTAGGATTGTTCTCGTTGCCAGCTCTTGTGACGATGATGTTAGCGTATGGGCTATTGGCATCTTCAAGTAAAAGTGCGTCTTTTGCCACGCTCATGCCAAGATCAAGGACGAAATTTGTGCTAATAGCAGCGATATCGACATCATCAAGCGTTCTTGGGATCTGAGCACCTTCTAACTCTACAAATTGTAAATTTTTAGGATTTTTAGTTATGTCATTTACAGTTGCAACTTTTACGTTTTTATCGATCTCTATAAGACCAGCTTTTTCTAAAATTCTAAGCGCTCTGTTGCCATTTGACGGATCGTAAGCGATCGCCACTTTTGAGCCATCTTTTAGCTCTTTTATGTTTTTTATCTTTTTAGAGTAAAAGCCAAGTGGTTCTACGTGCACGCTTGCAACGCTTACAAGATGCAGGCCTCTAGCCTTGTTTTGCTCCTCAAGATATGGTAAATGCTGAAAGAAATTTGCGTCTAAGCTGCCATCTTCTGTAGCGACATTTGGTATCGAATAGTCTGAAATTTCAGATATAACAAGGTCGTAGCCCTTATCTTTTAGCTTTGGTTTTACAAATTCTAAAATTTCAGCGTGTGGCACTGGTGAGACGCCAACAGTGATAGTGTGGTCTTTGTCAGCTGCGTGAAGGCTTAGAGCAACTAAAGATGCGGTTAAAAGTTTGATAATTTTCATTGTTTTTCCTTTTTTTGGTTTAAGCGACGCTAAAAAGGTAAAAGCTTCCACGTCGCTTATTTAAATTTTTAATTAAAATGCTGGAAGGATAGCGCCGTTATATTTTATCTCGATAAATTTTTTAACTTCTGATGAGTTTATTGCTTTATCAAGAGCCTTTATTTTAGGGCTATTTTCGTTGCCAGACTTTACTACAACGTAGTTTACATACGGGCTATTTTTGCTTTCAAGCACAAGTGCGTCTTTTACTGGATTAAGATTAGCATTTAGAGCGTAATTTGTGTTGATAACTGCAATAGTAACGTCATCAAGCGTTCTTGGTACTTGAGCAGTCTCTATCTCTTCAAATTTAAGCTTTTTAGGGTTATCAACTATATCAAGCGGAGTTTTTAGTGGATTATCATTTAGCTTAATAAGTCCAGCATTTGCAAGAATATCTAAAGCACGGCTTTCATTTGTCGGATCATTTGGGACAGATACAGTCGAACCATCTTTTAGATCCTTGATGTCTTTTATCTTTTTAGAATAAACTCCCATTGGCTCAAGGTGAACGCCAACTGTTTTTATAAGATGAGTGCCCTTGTTTTTGTTAAATTCGTCCAAATATGGAAGGTGCTGAAAGAAGTTTGCGTCAAGGTCGCCGTCCTCTGTCGCAAGGTTTGGCGTGGTGTAGTCGTTAAATTCTTTGATCTCAAGTGTGTAGCCATCTTTTGCCAAAATAGGCTTTACAACCTCTAAAATTTCAGCATGTGGAATAGGTGTAGCACCAACGATTATTGTTTTTGATTTATCAGCTGCATTTGCACTTACACTAAGACCAAGAGCAACTAAAGAAGTGAGAAGTAGTTTTTTCATTTATTATCCTTTTTTAAAATTTGCCAAGCACCAAAAAGGATAAATTTAAGCTAGAGGATTAAATTTCTTTTTAAGCGCTTAAGCTAGTTCTAAGCACTTAAAAAGAAATTTTGTGCTTAGAGATTAGTCTTTCGACAACGAGTTTTTTAATAGGCGGCACATCTGGCACATATCTGATTTCATCTTTTTTCCTTTCAGCTAAAATTAATTTGGCAATTTTAAGAAAAAAAGCTTAAAATCAGATAAAAATGTGGTCCTATTTTTTTGAAATTTTATAGAGATAGTTACCTAAAACCTGGAAAATTTGAACCATTATGATAAGAATAACCACAGTGTAGAGCATTATATCTGGGCGAAATCTTTGATAGCCGTAGTTTATAGCGACAGAGCCAAGCCCGCCACCACCAACTGCACCAGCCATTGCTGAAAAGCCGATGTTTACGATAAGCGTTAGCGTAAATGCCGAGATGATACCAGGAAGCGCCTCTACAAACATCACGCGAAAAATGATCTGAAATTTCGAGCTACCAAAACTTTGAGCAGCTTCGATGATGCCTTTATCAACCTCTTTTAGCGCATTTTCAATGAGCCTTGCTACAAATGGGGCCGCTCCGATAGTTAGCGGAACGATCGCAGCTGTGGTGCCAATACTAGTACCTACGATCATTTTTGTAATTGGAAAGAGCACGATGATTAAAATGATAAACGGAAAGCTTCTAAGCACGTTTATAACGATATCAAGTACAAGATAAAGCTGCTTGTTTGGCTTTAGTCCGTCTTTATCTGAAAGGATGAGTAAAACCGCAGGTATAAGGCCTATGGCAAAGGCGAGCAGGGTGGAGACGATGCTCATATATAGCGTTTCGCCGATAGCTGGCAAAAGTATCCTAGAAAAAACATCTGGAAATTTAGAAAAATCAATACCAAACATCAAGCAACCTCCCATAAAACGCCACTTTGCTTGATATAGTTAAGCACGTTTTCTTTATCTTTTTCATCTATATTTATGACAAGTGAGCCAAGGACGTTGTCGTTTAGCTTTTCAAGCTTGCCCCAGACTATGTTAAAGTCGATGTTTAGGCTTCTGGCCATGTGCGTGATCACGCTATTTTGAGCCACTTCTTTTGGAAAAAATAGCCTGATATTTGTGCCAGTGCTCGGCAAAATTTCGACTTCACCCAAAAACTCTTTCATCTTCTCATCTGGCTTTAAAAATAGCTCTTCAATACTTCCAGAGCCTATGATCTTGCCGCCTTCAAGCAAGATGGCGCGTTTTGCGATCGATTTTACTACCTCCATCTCGTGCGTGACGATGACGACGCTGATGTCTAGCTCTTTGTTTATCTTTTCAAGCAATTCTAAAATTTGATTTGTCGTGTTTGGATCAAGAGCCGAAGTCGCCTCGTCGCTTAGTAGAATTTTAGGATTTAAAGCAAGCGCTCTAGCGATGGCGACGCGCTGTTTTTGACCGCCACTTAGCTCGCTTGGATAGCTTTTTGCCTTGCTTTCAAGACCGACTAAATTTAAAAGTTCTCTCACTCTTTTTTCAGTTTCATCGCTTTTATAGCCCCAAAATTTAAGCGGAGTAGCCACGTTTTCAAAGACGTTTTTTCTAGCCATCAAGGCAAAATGCTGAAATATCATTCCAACATCTCGCCTTAAAATTCTTTGCTGCATCTCATCTAAATTTTTTATCTCTTGATCAAAGACTTTTAAGCTCCCACCTTGATAGCTTTCTAGACCGTTTATGCATCTTAAAAGTGTTGACTTGCCAGCGCCGCTGTGTCCTACAATAGCAAAAATTTCACCCTTTTTAACCTCTAAATTTATATCAAAAAGGATCTGCGTATCACCATAAAATTTGCTTAATTTCTCTATTTTTATCACTATTTTTCTCCAAGAGCTTCTAATTCTTCACATACTTTTTTAAATTTAGCCTCAGCGCTCTCTAGCGCCTCTTTGTTCGTCTCTATAACCTCTTTTGGTGCGTTTGCTACGAAATTTTGGTTATTTAGCATGCCTGAGAGTTTGGCTATCTCTTTTTCAAGCTTTGTCTTTTGAGACCTTAGCCTTGTGATGATACCGCTCATATCAAGCCCTTCAAGTGGGACAAACGCCTCTAAATTTTCACTCACATCTCTGATAGAATTTTCTATTTTTTCATCTACAAAGCCGATCTCTTCGCATTTTGCAAGCAGCTTGATATACTCTTTGACTTCATCAAGATCTATTTTGTCGTTAAATTTAACAAAAGCTTTTGCTATCTTTGAGTTGCCAAGATCTATGGTTGCTTTTGCACGGCGAATCGCAACGATCGCTTCGATAACTAGTTCAAATTTCTTCTCAACATCTAAATTTCGCTCTTTTACCTCTGGATAGCTCATCACCATTATTGATTTTGTATTTTCAAGCTGTGTGCCGCTAAGCTCCTGAAATAGATACTCTGAGAGAAACGGCATAAAAGGATTTAGCAGCTTCATAGCCTCTTTAAATATGCTTCCAAGCTCTTTTACGCTCGCTTTATCAGCCTTGCTAAGCTCGATACCCCAATCGCAAAACTCATCCCAAAAGAATTTATAAAGTGTGTTTGCTGCGTCATTGAAGCGGTAAGCGTCGATGTTTTCGCGTACCTCTCTCACGCACTCGTTAAAGCGGCTATTCATATAAATTCCAAGCTTTGTTTGAAGCTTGATATCCTCTAAATTTGGAAATTTGCTCTCATTTAGCATGAGGTATTTGCTCGCATTATAAAGCTTGTTGGTGAAATTTCTTACCTGCTTCATCTTGGCATCACTTAGCTTGATGTCACGTCCTTGAACGGCTAGAAGTGTGAGCGTAAAGCGCAATATATCGGCGCTATATTCATTTATGCTATCAAGCGGATCGATGACGTTACCAAGACTCTTGCTCATCTTTCTGCCGAATTCATCCTTTACAAGCGCGTGCAGATAGATATCGTCAAACGGCAGCTTGCCAAGGGCATTTTCACCCTGAAACATCATCCTAGCAACCCAGAAAAATAAAATATCAAAGCCAGTTATGAGAAGGTTGTTTGGGTAAAATTCGGCCAAATCGCCTTCAAACCATTTTTCATTTTTTAGCTCATTATCATTGCCCCAGCCAAGCGTACTAAATGGCCAAAGACCAGAGCTAAACCACGTATCTAGCACGTCTGGGTCTTGGTGGAAATTTTTACTTTTACACTTTTTGCACTCACACGGCTCGTCCTCGTCAGCCCACATATGACCGCAATCATCACAGTAAAATACAGGAATTTGATGTCCCCACCAAAGCTGGCGTGAGATACACCAGTCTCTTAGCTCTCTCATCCACGCGTTAAAACTGTTTATCCAGTGCGGTGGGTAAAATTTCGCTAAGCCTTCGCCGACCTTTGCGATCGCCTCGTCTGCGATCTCTTTTTTGACAAACCACTGCTTTGAGATATATGGCTCAACGACATTTTTGCAGCGGTAGCAGTATCCCACTTGGTTTTCATAGTCCTCTATCTTTTCAACATTGCCAAGTTTTTCAAGCTCGGCTACGACGATATCTCTGGCCTCAAGCCTTTCAAGACCTGCAAATTTATCGCACTTGTCGTTTAAAATGCCTTTTTCATCAAAGACAGTGATAAACTCAAGGTTGTGCTTTTTGCCAACCTCGTAGTCGTTTTGATCGTGTGCAGGTGTGACCTTAACAAGGCCTGTTCCAAACTCCATATCAACGTGCTCGTCCGCGATAATCTCGATCTCTCTATTTATGATAGGTAGCACCACTTTTTTGCCGATTAAATTTTTATAGCGCTCGTCGTTTGGATTTACCATTACGGCAGTGTCGCCGAAATATGTTTCAGGACGGGTTGTAGCCACAACAACAAATTCACTTGGCTTGTCTGCAAAATAATATCTCAAATGATAAAGCTTGCCTTTATTCTCTTTGTGCTCAACCTCGATGTCAGAAAGTGCGCCATCATGCGTACACCAGTTTATCATGTAGTTTTTCTGAACGATCAGCCCTTTGTCGTATAAATTTACAAAGGCTTTTTTTACAGCTTTTCTTAAGCCCTCATCCATAGTAAATCTCTGGCGTGACCAAGCCGGAGTGATGCCAAGCTTACGCATCTGATGGACGATCATGCCGCCGCTTTTTTCCTTCCATTCCCACACTTTTTCTACAAATTTCTCACGTCCAAGCTCTTCTTTTTTGATCCCTTGAGCCAAAAGCTGCTTTTCTACGACATTTTGAGTGGCGATGCCAGCGTGGTCAAGTCCTGGCTGCCAAAGCGTCTTGTAGCCGTCCATTCTCTTATAACGAGTCATGATGTCTTGAAGTGTGAAGGTTAGGGCGTGTCCGATGTGAAGCGAGCCAGTCACGTTTGGAGGTGGCATCATAATGCAAAATTTACGTTCATCTTTTTGGATATCTTTGTTCGCGTCTATCTCGAAGTATCCGCGTTCTTCCCAAATTTTATAAAATTTATCTTCTATCTCTTTTGCATTGTAAAATTCTACCACTTTTGTGTCCTCTTTTCGTTTAAAAAATGCTTAATGTTATCTAAAATTTGTTTAAAAAAATCTTTGCAAAAGTGGGGAAATATGGGCTTGGGGCGGTTAAACGCCCCAAAATTTATATGGCTTATTTGACAGTAAAGCTTCGCTGAGCTAGGTCGTAGTCGTTTTGTCTTTCGTTATACATATTTTCAGTTGTGACTGCACCAAGTGAGCATTTGCCGCCAAGTCTTACACGATAAGGTGTGTAAAGTACAGCCTCTCTTTTGTCGCTATCTAATGCATAAAAACTTAAAACGCGATCATCTTTTATGCTCTGATATTCAAGCTCAATGCTATCTTTAAGACTCTTATTAAAGCCACTTAAATTTTCATTTATTGGCTCAAAGCAGCTACTTACTATCTCGTTTATTACACCATTTTTAACCATAGCTTTAGAATTTATCACTATTTTTGAATAGACAACATCATTTACTCTTAGGCTGTCAAGACCTAGCTCTTTGCCTTTTTCATCAACAAACGTTCTATAAATATCAAGCTCTTTTGGCTCTATTTTATGCTTGATCTCAAGTGGCACATAAGCGTAGCTTAAAATAGTGGCATATAGCTTGTTTTCACCAAGTGGAGTGATGGTAAAATTTTCATCCTTTGCTGTAAATGATACGCTTAAAAGGCCGTCAAATTCTTTACTTTCACCGTTGTAGCTAAGCTTAAATTTATTATTTTTCTCGCCGCTATTTTTGCCAAAGTAGGCATTTAGCGCTCTAAGAGTAAAAGCGCGCTCCTGCGTTGAGCTAAGCTCATTTAAATTTGTGATCAAGAAATTTGCAAGATCATCTGAGTAGTCGTTTTTCTCAAAATATTTTGCGTGCAGATACAAGATAAAGGCATTGTCTCTCATCTTTGAGCCAAAGCTAGAATAATCCCTGCTGTAATCAGCTATCTGAGCTTTTTTGATATCTTTTAGCGCCACCTTTGCTTCGTCATTTAAGCCGTTTAGCTTTAGAGCCGCTGCCATTAGATATTTATTAAGTGCGGTCGTATTGTAAGCTTTGTGGTCATAAATTTTATTTAGCAGCGACTTGTCAGCCATATTTGCACGAGCACTTACATATAGAGAGTAGAGCGCTTCAAGGTCACTATTTACATATTTTGCCATTGAATTTACAGCACTTTGTTTTACTCTTTTGCCTACCTCATATCCAGCCTCTTCAAGATCAAGCAGTACATCAGTTGCATAGATCGAAGCAAATGCATTTGTACTACTTAGATCGCTCCAGTAGCCAAAGCTACCATCTGGTTTTTGCATCTTAATTAGCTCACTCATTCCGTTTACAATAAATCTCTTTTGATCATTTTTTTCAAGCTCATCTTTTGGCTTTAAATTTAAAAGCGCAAGCAGTCTTGAGCTCCTTTGCTCCGCACATCCGTAAGGGTACTCGACTAAATTTTTAGAAGCTGCTAATAATACGCTTGAGACCGAGCTTGACGCATCTATACTAACATTGTGAAAGCCTTTTGGAAGAGAGATCATGCTCTCTTTGTCAAAGACGCTACTTTTTGCATAGGTGCTAATCGTATAAGGATTAACTACATCAAGTAAATTTTGAGCAGTTTTCGAGCTGTTTTTATCGCTTATTGTTATATTGTATTCGCCAGCTCCAGCTTCAAGAGCTGAAATTTTAAATATAAAGGCTTTATTTTCAAGCGGCTTTAAATTCACATTTTCTTTTGTTTTGATGTTTAAATTTTTACTGCTAGCCACTTTTATGGTTAAATTTTTATCCTCATTTGTTGTGTTTATGAGCCTTAAGTTTGCATTTAGCTCATCGCCTTTTAACAGATAAACTAACGCACTTGGCTTAATAATCACATCATCTTTTACTAAAATTTCTTTATTTACCGCATTCATGCTATTTTCATTATTTGCCACAACGTCCACTCTGACAGCCGAGTTAAAACCATTCGGTGTTTTAAACTCGTATGAAATTTCACCATTATCGTCAGCTTGAAGACTTACCAAATTTGCATATGTTTTTATCTTTTTGCTATCGACTGGGCTAGCATGTTTTGCCATCTTTGCCTCCATAGCAAGTGCCGCCATATCGCCACCAAAGCTTAAAGTTTTGCCCTCGACCTTATAGTTTGTGAGCATATTATAAATGTCATAATCCAAGACGCCATCTGGTAAAATTTTGTCAAAAAATTTAAGTGGATCGGCTGGCTTTTGTGACGTTATATCAAGCACGCCAACATCTGTGATAAATAAATTTACATAAGCTTTTGGCTTTGTTTTTAGTGAAATTTTTATATTTTCATCGCTTTTTGCTGTATTTGGTGCATCAAGACTTAGATCAAGTATCCTTGATGACTTATCAGCCTTAGCATAGACCTTACCGTAAGTTCTAAAAGGAGTTAATCCGCCATCTGTCATGCGGTAGATATTTGCACTCACGTAAAGTCCGCTAAAATCAAAATCAAGTTTAAATTTCACATTTGCTGAGTTGTTTTTTATCTTAACAACCTTGTAAGCTTTCACGCCACCATCTTCAAGTGTAACAAGGGCGATACCTTCTTTTATAGCTGAGCTTATATCAGCACTTAGTTCATCGCCTTTTTTGTAGATATTTTTATTTAGTTTGATTTGAGATTTGCTAAGCTCTTTTGTAGGCGCTAGAGTCGAGTAGTTGTAGCCACTTACGTCCATATCAAGACTTGTGCTTGCTCCACTTACTAGATTTGTAGCGATGATCACATATGAGCCACTTTGTGTAAATTTATAGCTAAACTCGCCATTATCTTTATAAAAATTATCCACATCTTCTAGAGTTTGAAACCACTTTATATAGCCATTTGCATCTCTTTGGTATTGCCAAGTAACACGCTTTATTTCAAATTTCAAATTTGATTTTACGGCCTTTTGACTTGACATATCTACCACAACCGTTCTTATTTTTATATCTTCGTTTGGCTCAGCAAATGTCGTGCTTGCTGCGATACCAACCATATCTTTGTAAGGATAGAGAGTAAAGCTTTTTGTATCGCTTACGTTTTTGCCGTCATCATTTACATTGAAATTTATCACGCCTGTTATGATAGAAGAGGCATTTTTAGTGCTAAAGCTAAGATCTATCATTTGGCTTGATTTGCCATCTTTTGAAAGAGTAAGATCGTTTTCAAAAGATGGATAAGCGCTTGGTTTTAGCGTATTGTTTTTAAATTTATACTCTTTAAATTCGCTATTTTTATATTCATCATCAAAAAAGCTAACCTGCATGCTACCATCAAGCTCGCTAGCAGCGCCACCAAAGAGATAGTTACTAGCTAGATTGGCTCTAACAAGCTCGTTTGCAAAAAATTTATCTCTCTCAAGCGTTATCTCATTTTTTATCCTATTTGGCATAAAACTCTCAACAAAAAATGGCACATTTGAGATCACTTTGCTTGCATAAATTACTTGCATATTAAATCTACCGCTAAGATCGCTTAGTATCTCTTTTTCAAAATTTACCATGCCAACGTCATTTGTATTTTTTGAAATTTCAGCACTACTTTTGCCTTGCGGATCGAAAAATTTTATCTTTATAGGCATATTTTTTAAAGGATTAAAATCTCTATCCCTTAGATAGATTGCGCCCTTTAAACTCTCATTTGGTCTTATGATATTTGAAGCAAAATGAACGTACGCATCGATACTCTCACTGGCATTTTGGCTCATAAATTTCGCTTCATTTAGCGCTTCGTCTTCTTTTAAAATAAGAAAATTTTGCTCTTTTCCAAGAGAGACAACCACCGAAGAGATATCTTTGTAAATATCTTTTTTGTTAAATTTAAAAACACCTATATCATTTGTCGCACCAACTGCGATCTCTTCGTTTTTCTTACCATAAATTTTTACATTTGCGTTTGGAAGCATTGTATTTTCGCCAAGACGATTTGCAAATACGAAAATTTCATCCTTGCCAAGCTTTGCATTTACGGCAATATCACTTAGATAGACTACTTTTGAGACGCTCTTACCTTTGCCGTAGTTTAAATTGATCTTATAAACGCCGTCTCCAGCTCCAGCAAAGTCGAGTTTGATTTTATTTAGCGAAATTTCATTTAATGCGCCATCAAGCTTATAACTTTTGCTTGCCACTTTTGTGCTGAAGTTGCTTAACTCTTCGTTATTGTCATTAAAATTTAAGAAATATCTAAAATTTTGATCGCTTAGCTTTTCAATGCTTACATTTAGCTCAGGCAAATTTGCACTTCTAATACCGATCTCACCGACGCTTGAGATATATGGTTCATTATTTATAAAATTTGCAAATGGAGTAAAATTGCCAGCTACTACTTCATAGCTACTTTCTTCTCTTACTACATTTCTATCATCGCCAAAACCGGGTTTAATGGTGATTTCATAACTATTTTGTGGTTTAAAATCGTCACTTGTAATATCAATGTAGTAATAATATTCGCTAAGTTCTGAGTTTTCTTCATAGTTGTCACTATATTTAACGTCACTAATGCTAAAGTTTTTTACACCTTTAATGTTTATAAATTTTTTTAAGTTAATGTCGTCATCAAGCCAATTTTTTAGATAAATTCTAAAGCCTAAGATGCCATTATCAAGGCTTGCTGGATAAATTTCTGGTATCTCAAGACTCTTTGCATTATCATTTATATTTACGCTTTCTTCGCTTATTTCATCGGTAAAATTTACTATCGTTTCACCTGAAAGCATTGCGCCAAATTTGCTCTCAAATTTTTCACCAAAATCAAAAACTGGATTGCTTAAATTTTTATCAAGATTAAGCTCAAAGCTATTGTTAGAAAGCTCAATTGCTTTAAATTTCGCATCTTTTACGGCAATATTTTTGATAGCTTCAATATTTACTTCATCATTAAATTTAACTATATATTTGCTATCGCTTATTTTTTCTATCTTTGTTAGCTCAAATTCTTTCGTAGCAAAACTAGCAGTGCTTCCATTTTCAAGCTTGCAGCTATAATCCAAACCAGCGTGCATATCTTTTGTAAAAAGTAGCAAGCTTTGATTATTGAATCTAACCGTACCATTTAATGCTGGTTGGCACAAAAGTAGCTTTTTATCGCTTAGCATACCAACAAAATTTTTATCTACTTTATCTTCTAGTCCAAACTCTACGCTTAGTGGCGATTTTATCTGTGCTGTACCATTTAGGCTCAAAGCATATAAATTTGTCATTCCCAAAAGTGCTAGAAGTGCTACTTTTTGCCACATTTTATCTCCTTATTTTTATTGTTATTTCACTTTGATTTGAGTTTTGATCAAGGCATTTTATGCTGTGCTCGCCAAGAGTTAGATCAAACTTTTTTTCGCCTGCATTTTCTATCTTAGAAAAGTTCAAATCATCTATTTTTAGGTAAATTTCATTACCTAAAAACGCGTAGCATTTTACCATAACTTGTGTAATATTTTCATCTGTCACTATCTCTTCATTGTCATACGGATAGGCAAAAACTGGCTTTTTATCTTTAAAAATTTCAGCACAAGGACTTTTTTGTATCTCTTCTTTATCCAAAAGCTCATTCTTAACCAAAAAATCAAGCTCTTCGCCCCTTAAACTTTCGCATTTATCTTTTAAATCTACACCCTTTATCCTATCATCAAGTGCCATTTTTTTACACTTTTCATAGTTAAAGGCATCAAGGCAGGTTGGCACTTTTTCAATGCCATCTGGCTCACTCATAAATCTTAACTTCTCTTTTTGAGTGATTATCTTAAACATATCAAAAAGGCTCTTTGATACGTCATTTAGTCCTGTTAATTTATCAGTTTTACTGGCATTAAAATTTCCAATCCAAATAGCAATCGTGTAATTTTCATCAACACCTATGGCATAAAGGTCACGCGAATTTGCGCTTGTACCTGTTTTAAAGGCTATTTTTGGCGTGTTTTGTGCATACTGCCAAGCATTTTTTAGATATGATCTTGAGGCTTCACTTAGCATTTTAGCGGTTAAATAAGCACTTTGAGACGAGATTAGAGTTACATTTTTCTCTTCATTTTTGTAGTTTTTGCCAGCAAACTCAAGCGGCCTATAAATGCCGTCATTTGCATAAATAGTATAAAGATGAGCAAGATCAAGCAGGCTCATTTCAGCACTTCCAAGCGTTATAGAAGCTCCATAATACTCTTTATTTTCATCTACCAAATTTACCTTTTCAAGTAGTTCGTAAAGCGAATTGTCTTTTAGTTTTAAGTTTAAATTTATGACTGGGATATTTAGGCTGAAATTTAGAGCATCTTTTGCGCTTACGATACCTAAAAAATCATTACTAAAATTTTTTGGAGCATACTCTTTTATATAAATTTGCGTGTCAATTAACTGCGAATTTGGCGTTATAAGCCCACTATCAAGTGCTAGCGAATAAATAAAAGGCTTTAGCGTGCTGCCGGTGTTTCGCTTCATATTTAGAGCTGAGTTTTTGCCGTCACGAGCGTGCTCATCGTGCGAGCCGATGAAGGCAACAACACTCATTTTTTTATTATCAATGACCACGGCTGCTGCGTTGTTTGCATTTTTAGCCTTTAGCGAAAACATCGCATCTTTTAAAATTTTAAGCATATCTTTTTGTAAATTTAGATCCAAACTCGCCTTTGAAATTTGGTTTTTAAAAGCGACATTTGCATAATCTTCCGCGGTTACGATAGCTTTTGCTCTTACATTTTTAAATGGCTCAGCCTGCGCTCTTCTAAAGGCGCTAAGATCGATTAAATTTGCCTTGTAAAGCATCTTTATGACCCTGTTTTTTAGGGCATTTATGTTTGAAACGCGGTCAAGTCTATTTTTATTTGGATTTTTGGGTATCGTGCTTAAAAGTGCAGCCTGAGCGTAGCTAAGCTCGTTTAGCTCTTTTCCAAAATAAAAAAAGCTAGCCGCCTTTGCGCCCTCGATATTGCCACCATATGGGGCTAAATTTAGATAAAAATTTAAAATTTCATCCTTACTAAAGTGAAGTTCAAGCTGAAATGCTCTAAAAATTTCTCTTATCTTATTTTTATAGCTTCGCTCACCAGGCTCAAGCATCCTGGCTACTTGCATCGTGATAGTGCTGGCCCCTATGCGGTTGTCGCTTCTTAGGTTGTAAAAAAATGCTCTAAAAATGGAGGCAAAATTTACTCCAAAATGGTAGTAAAAGTATCTATCTTCAAAGAGCACGACGCATTGTTTTAGCGAGTTTGGGAAGCTTTGCTCGTGAAATCTCCAAATTCCGTCACTACTAAGCTTCATATTTATGATCTCGCCATTTTTATCAAGCAAAATTTTGGCTTCGTCTTTTTTGAGTGCGTCTAAATTTAGTGGATAAATTTGATCCAGTATCAAAAAAATAGTGACCATTAAAGCCAAAAATAGGGCAAGGAATTTTAAAAATTTAAACTTTTTCATCGGCGTGATTATAGCTGTTAAAGTTTAAGTAGCTATAATTAGGCCTTTTTGAAAAAGAGGAAACAATGCCTTTATCTAGGTTAAACAAAGAACAATACACCGCCGCAACTGCGCCATTTGGACACAATCTCATCATCGCTTCAGCTGGCACTGGCAAGACTAGCACGATCGTCGCGCGCATCGCCCATCTTTTAAATTTAGGCGTAAAGCCAGAGAAAATTTTGCTTCTAACTTTCACCAACAAAGCAGCGAGCGAGATGATAGAGCGTTTAAATAGGTATTTTGACAAGCAAATCACCTCCAAAATCACCGCAGGCACCTTTCACTCGGTCTCATTTTCGCTTTTAAAAAGCCTTGATAAAGGCGTCACGCTAAAGCAGCCAAGCGAGCTAAAGACGCTTTTAAAAAGTCTTGTTGAGAGGCGTAAATTTTACCACTTAAGCGACGTCAAGCCTTATGGCGGAGCCTATCTATATGATCTTTACTCGCTATTTCAAAACAGCGAACAAGGCACAACTTTTGGCAAATGGATAAGCGATAAGAGCGAAGAGCAGGGCGTTTATGCTGAAATTTATGAAGATGTTTTAGAAGAGTTTGAGGCCGAAAAGGCTAAATTTTCTTATGCTGATTTTAACGACCTTCTCATAAAAATGCGCGATGAGCTAAAAAAGGGAGCAAATTTAGCTTATGATGAAATTTTGATCGATGAGTATCAAGACACAAACACGCTTCAAGGTAGCCTCATAGACGCATTTGCGACGAAGAGCCTATTTTGCGTGGGCGATTTTGACCAGAGCATTTACGCATTTAACGGCGCAAATATCGAGATCATTGGCTCATTTAAAGATCGCTTTCCAAACGCAAATATCTACGCTTTAAATGTAAATTACCGCTCAAGCTCAAGCATACTTGCCCTTGCAAACAAGGTCATAAATAACAATCCAAGGCTTTATGAAAAGCACCTCACAGTTAGTCGCGAGGGGAATTTTAAGCCTCCAAGGCTACTTGTCTATAACGAGCTTTTTGATCAGTATCAAAATATCGCCGACATCATCTCGCTCTCGCCATTTAATAGAGAAAATATCGCCATAATTTTTAGAAACAACTCATCAGCAGACGGCATCGAAGTCGCGCTAAAAGAGCGAGGCATCAGCTCAAAGCGAAAGGGTGGGGTGAGCTTCTTTGAGAGTCGCGAGATCAAGGCACTCATCGATATCATGGGAATTTATGTCAATCCAAAAGATATAATGGCATTTATTCACATCTGCGAATATGCAAAGGGCGTTGGTAGCGCAGTTAGCAAAGAAATTTTTGACGCACTTCTTAAGCTTGGGCATGGAAATTTGATAAAAGGGATAGTTGAGCCAGATGATAGCGTAAATATCTCATCAAATAAAAGGCGAAACTACCAGCTAGGCCTTTTTGACGACCTTGATGAATTTGCCGAGGTTTCAAGGTTTTCCAAGCTTGGCTTTAGCGATAAATTCCTAGGCCACCCAGTGCTAAAACTACAAAAGCTAAGTGAGAGTGGGGCACAGTTTTTATATGAAATTTACAACTTTTTAAAGGGCATGAGAAATATCTCAAAGCCAGCTACGATGATAAACGAGATAAAAACTAGCAAAATTTACTCGTTAATCGTCGAAAACATCAGCACAAAAAGGGCAACTTTAAAAAATGGCAACGTCGATCTAGCTCTAAAAGAAGAGGTTAAAGAGCGCATAATGGCAAAGAGCGTGGTGCTAAGCGAGCTAGCTAAAAAATATCAAGATATCAGTAAATTTTACAACTTCTTAGCCCTTGGCAGCAACGAGATGAGCGAAGGGCAGGGCGTTAGTCTACTTAGCGTGCATGCGAGCAAGGGGCTTGAGTTTGACCAAGTTTTTATCGTAGATCTCGCGCAAAACCGCTTTCCAAATTTAAAGCTAATGAGCATGGGCGGCAGCCTAGAAGAAGAGAGGCGGCTCTTTTATGTAGCAGTAACTAGAGCAAAAGACGAGCTATATCTTAGCTACGCAAAATACGACAAGATAAAGAAGGTGACCTATCAGCCAAGTAGGTTTTTGATAGAGGCTGGCATGGCAAAAGAGGAAGCTTAAAGAGTATTTACTCTTGTGAAGTAAAATTTACCAATTTTTTACAAAGAGAAGTAATGAAAAAATCTAAAATTTTAATAATCCTGCTTATTTTAGGCGTCGGTGGATATTTTATCTATGATAATTTTTTTAAGATAAAAGATGAAAAGGTGGAATTTATCACCAAAAAGGCAAAAAGGGGATCATTTAGCAAAAAGGTCGATGCAACTGGAGAAATTTTCGCTACCGAGCTAATCGACGTGGGAGCTCAGGTGAGCGGTCAGATAAAAAAGCTATACGTTAAGCTTGGAGATCAGGTAAAAAAGGGCGATATGATCGCAAGTATCGATAGCTCGACCCAGCAAAATAGCATAGACAATAAAGAAGCACAGCTTACCATCTACAAAGCTCAACTTGAAAGCGCAAAAGTGGCTCTAAATATCGCTAAAACGCAGTTTGATAGAGAAAATGCACTATTTTCTAAAAATGCCACCTCAAAGCAAGAATTTGAAAGCGCAAAAAACATATATAGTGCAAATAGCGCCAAAATAAAGGAGCTTGAAGCTCAGATAAAACAGACAAATATTGAGCTAAGCACAGCTAAGATAAATTTAGGCTACACAAAGATCACCGCCCCAAGAGATGGCACCGTAGTAAGCGTGCAGGTTGAAGAGGGACAGACTGTAAATGCCAACCAAACTACACCAACTATCGTAAAAATCGCAGATCTTAGCTATGTCAAGATGAAGATGCAAATAGCCGAGGGCGACATCACAAAGATAAAAGTTGGCACGCCAGTTGAATACTCGATCCTCTCTGAGCCAACGAAAAAATTTCAAACAACGGTTAGTTCGATTGACCCTGGCTTAACGACATTAAGCGATGGTAGCTACGGCTCTAGCAGTAGTAGCAAATCCACAAGCTCAAGCACTTCAAGCAACTCAGCTGTTTATTATTACGCGCAAAGCATAGTTGAAAATAAAGATAAAATTTTAAGAATAGGCATGACAACGCAAAATGAACTCTTAATAGCAAACGTAAAGGACGCTATCATCGTGCCAAGCATCGGCATCAAAAGAGATGAAAACGGCACATTTGTCTATATTTTAAAAGACGGCAAAGCAGTAAAAACAGCGGTCAAAACCGGTATAAAAGACAACCTAGATACGCAAATAATTAGTGGCGTAAATGAGGGTGATGAGATCATCACATCACAAGGCTCAGCAAGCGAGATAGCCAAGATGATCGAAAAAGAAAATAAGAAGTTTTAAGTGATAAGTCTAAAAAATATCACAAAAAGCTTTAAGCTTGGCGATAATGAGATAGAAATTCTTCATGGCATAAATTTAGAGATAAAAAAGGGCGAATTTATAGCCATTATCGGTCAGTCTGGCTCTGGTAAATCAACGCTTATGAATATCCTTGGCTGCTTAGATAGCCCAAGTGGCGGGCAGTACCTGCTAGATGGCAAAGATATATCAAAATTTGATAGCGACGCACTTGCTAAGCTTAGGCGAGATAAATTTGGCTTTATCTTTCAAAGATATAACCTTCTTAGCACAATGAATGCTCTTGAAAACGTCACACTTCCTAGCATTTACGCAGGGGCAAATAAGAGCGACCGAGAAAAAAGAGGAATGGAGATTTTAGACTCTCTTAGCCTTAGCGAAAAGGCTAAAAATTTACCAAATAAACTCTCAGGCGGACAGCAGCAAAGGGTCTCCATAGCAAGGGCGCTGATGAATGGTGGCGAGATCATCTTGGCTGATGAGCCAACAGGCGCGCTTGATAGCAAAAGTGGTCTAAGAGTGATGGAAATTTTAGTGAATCTTTACAAAAAAGGTCACACCATCATCATCGTCACGCACGATCCAAAGATCGCCGAGTACGCGAGCCGTGTGATCGAGATAAAAGATGGCAATATCGTAAGTGATAATGTAAGAAATAGTGAAATTTTTGAGGCCAAAAAGCAAACTCAACCAGAAAAGAGCAAATTTACTTATTATAAAGATCAGCTAATTGAAAGTTTTAAAATGTCGGTAAATGCGATGCTAGCTCATAAATTAAGATCGCTTTTAACGATGCTTGGTATTATCATTGGCATTACGGCAGTCATTAGCGTCGTAGCTCTTGGCAAAGGCTCACAGGAGCAAATTTTAGCTGGCATCAGAAAGATCGGTACAAATACGATCGATATCATGCCAGGAAAAGGCTTTGGCGACATGCTCTCGGGCAGGGTAAAAACGCTCTCTATAAGTGACGCAAATATGCTCTCAAAGCAGTCATTTCTTGACTCAGTCACTCCAAATACAAGCACTTCAGGCGTACTAACATATGAAAATATCTCCTTAACAGCGACATTAAAAGGTGGTGGAGTAAGGAGCTTTGACGTAAATGGACTAAAGCTAGAAAAAGGAAGAATTTACGATGATGATGAGGTCTTAAACTCAGATTCTGTCACATTAATAGATCAAAATACCAAAAATAGCATATTTAAAAACGAAGATCCGATCGGCAAGATCATACTTTTTAATAAAAAGCCACTTCGCATTATAGGCGTTTTGCAAAAAGATGAGTTTAAAATCGGCGATGCTAGCTCACTTAAAATTTATGCTCCATATACGACTGTGATAAACAAGATAACGGGCGATAAATTTATTAGCTCAATAACCGTAAAAGTAAATGAAAGCGTAAATGCTCAAATCGCAGAAAAGAGCCTAACTGATCTTTTAACGATAAAACACGGAAAAAAAGACTTTTTTACAAGAAATTCTGATAGCATCAAGCAGACTATCGAAGAGACGATCTCAACCATGCGCCTTCTAATATCAAGTATCGCTGTAGTTTCACTAGTAGTTGGTGGCATAGGCGTGATGAATATCATGCTAGTCTCGGTCACCGAGCGCACCAAAGAGATAGGCATCAAAATGGCGATCGGAGCCAGACAGAGCAACATCTTGCAGCAGTTTTTGATAGAGGCGGTGCTACTTTGCTTAATTGGCGGAGCTATTGGTATAGCCTTTTCTTACGCGATCGGCTACATATTTAATAACTTTTTAGATGGCTTTAGCATGATCTTTTCAAATGGCTCGATCGTGCTTGCGCTTGTTACGTCGATGGCTATTGGTATCATCTTTGGCTATATGCCAGCTAAAAATGCCTCAAAACTAAATCCAATAGATGCGCTTTCAAGGGAGTAATATGAAATTTCTAAGCTTAGCTTTAGTACTTGTTTTAAGCGGCTGCGCCGTTAAAAACATAGATGAAAACTACAAGCAAATTTTACTTGAAGATAACGCCAGCAGGGAGCTAAATTTAAACACTTCTTGGTGGAAAGAGTATCATCAAAGCTACCTTGATGAGCTTGTAGAACTTGCGCTTAAAAATAACACTGACCTTGCAAAAGCAGCTATAAATGTAAATAAAGTGCTCGCTCAAGCTGGCATTTTAGAGGCAAATTTAATCCCAAGCTTTAACGCTGGCATCGAGGCTGGAAGTAGCAAAAACATAAAAGATGGTAGTGATTCTAGCAGAAATTTTGGTTCAAGCATAGGGCTTAGCTACGAGCTTGACCTTTGGCAAAAGCTAGCAAATAGCAAAGATGCAGCGATGTTTGAAGCAGAGGCTACCAAATTTGATCTGGAGGCTAGCAAACTAAGTGTGATAAACTCCGTGACAGATGCCTATTTTCAGATCCTATATCTAAATGAAAACATCAAAACTTATGAGCAAATTTTAGAAATTTATAATGAGTTAATTAAGATAGTCGGGCTTAAATTTGAGCTTGGCAAAGAGGAGGCGCTAAGCCTAAAACAGATAAATTCACAGCTTTTAAACGCTCAAAATAAGATAGAAAATGCCAAAAAAGAGCTAGTCGTAGCCAAGAAAATGCTTAGGATTTTGCTAAATGAGAGGCCGGATTTTGAGCTTAAATTTGAAGACCTCATACTAAGTCCCGTTAAAAGAGTGGGCGTTGATCTAGACGTGCCAACAAGCGCCATAGCAAACCGCCCTGATCTAAGAGCGGCCATTTACCGTATAGAAGAGGGCATCCTAAGCTATAAAGCTAGTCAAAAAGATTTTTATCCAAGCATCACGCTAGGAGCGAGCCTCAAAAGTAGTTCAAGTACAAAAGAGGGCGCATTTAGCCTTAAATTTCTAAATGGCAACGTCGCTTTAAATTTACCATTTTTAAACTACTCTAAACTAAAGTCAAATTTGAAAGTAAGCGAGGTAAATTTTGAGCTTGCAAAACTAAACTACATAAGCACTCTAAATAGCGCATTAAACGAAATAGACGCATTTTACAAAGGCTATCTAAACGACGAAGCGCTGCTTATAAACTATCAAGAGCAGATAAAAAACTACGAGGAAATTTCAAAAATTTACGAGCTAAAATACTCTTATGGCAAGGTTGAGTTAAAGCAGTTTTTAGAGGCAAAAAATAGTGAGCTAGAGGCTAAAATAGGGCTATTAAAAGTAAAATACATGCTTTTACAAGACGAGCTAAATATCTACAAAGCCATGGCAGGCAAATTTAATAGGTAAATTTATGAGCTCGGCTTGGGACTATGAGGCAAATGCGTGTAGCAGTGATGGCAAATTTAGCGCCAAATTTGAAGGCTATGAGGTCGCTATGGGCGCTCCAACCCTTGGCGAGCTACGACTTTTTATAAATAGCAAGCACTGTCTAAAATTAAAAAATGAGCCTTCAAACCACGAAAAAAGACTATCAAATTTTGATCAAAATTTAGTTAAAGATGACGATGCGCTTCAAATTTTACTTAGCGAAAGGGCGACTGCTTGCTTTTTGTTTTCAGAGGACTCTAAATTTCTAGCTTTTTCTGAATGGACGGCAGATAAAATGCAGATCGTAAAGGTAGTGCACCTAGCCGATATGAGCATAAAAACTGATAATAGGCGCAAAAGAGTAGTGGAATTTCTCTCATTTAATGATGGCTTGCTTGAAATTTTAGACTCGCCGATCTTTATGCCTAAAAACTACACACTGGATATCCGCACACTTTTTGACGATAAAATTTAATTCTTGAGCGAGCGCTTTATGTACATTTATCGCAGTTTTTGCAAGGTTAGTGCTCTGCGCTTAAAAGCAAGAACCACAAACTCCAAAGATAGCTCTTGCTCACTTTTTCAAAATAGGGTAGATCAAATTTTAAGTTATATATAAGATAAATACAAATTTCACATTTTTTGAAAAGTGTAAAATTTAACTAATTTTCTTACAAATATTTTTATGTCAAATTTAATGGATAAATTATAATCATACAAAAGATAAAATCCAAAATAAGCCTATAAATCAACATTTAAATTCATATAAAAGAAAAAATAAGAAAATTAAAATAACAATTTGAAAATTATAGTTTTCAATACAAATATATAAAAAAGCTTGTATTTTACCTTTTAACATATTCATATAAGTAGTATTATGCTTTTAAAATTATCTTTTTAAAATGAAAGTCGTATTTGATTTTTTGAAAACTTACAACATTTAGAAGTAAGTTTTCAAAAATTAGAAGTTTTATAAGATTGTAGATTTTAAGCCAAAAGCTCTTTTGCGATCATACTTATGCGTTTTGCTTCAGCACTTGCTCCTATCTCATCTTTTGCCATTTTCATTACGGCACCTAAATTTTTGCCAGCTCTTTCAATAATCTTTTTTATTTTCTCTTTAAGCTCTTCATCACTTAGTTGTGCTGGCAAATATGCCTTAATAAGCTCAATCTCACCCTGCTCTTTTTTAGCCAAATCCTCTCTAGTACCTTTTATATAAAGCTCAACCGAGTCAGCCCTCTTTTTGATCTCCTTTTGAAGTAGCGGAAGTACCACTTCATCAGTCATTTCAATCCTTTGATCGACTTCGACCTGCTTAAGTGCTGCATTTAGCGTTCTTAAAGTATCTCTTTTAAACTCATCTTTTGCCTTCATAGCCTCTTTTATATCAGCTAAAATTTGCTCTCTTATACTCATTTCCTCTCCTTTAAATTTTTGAAATATTAACTAAAAATTTGTGATAATTTCTTGAAATTTTCCTTGCAGATAGGCCACCCCAACACCCTCTCTAAGCCCATCGTCAATAACTAAAAATTTTGCTTCTTGCCCGATTAAAAGCTCCTCTAAAAGCAAGGTTCCAGCGATGAGCGGATACTTTCTGCTTCTTCCAACCGCCACATCAGCGCTCTTATCGTCCATCTTTAAAAGCTCATTTACAAACCAGGCAAGATCATCATCTCTAAGCTCATATCCGCTTACTTTTTTTGGATCATAGTTCTCGTAGTTAAGTCCTAGTCGTAGCGCTGCGATAGTAGTTGGTACGCCAGAAGTCAGCACGATAAATTTATTTTTTAAGCTATTTAAAAATTCTCTTGCATCTTTTGTATAAAATTTTGCATTTTTTTGCATCAGATCAAGCGTTTTAAATTTCTCAAAAAATGTAATAATGCCAAATTTAAAACTCATAAAATTTCCATTTTCACCAATCTCTGAACTTGCTCCACCGATGTCAATGATGCTAAAATTATCATTGATTCCAAGCTTTTTAAAAGCATTTTGAACACCCAAAAATGTAAGCTTTGCTTCTGCTTTACCACCGATGATGTGAAAATTTATGTCAAATTTCTCTCTTATCTCGCTAAAAATTTTCCCGCTATTTGACGCTACCCTAAAAGCCTCAGTCGCAACCGCAATACACTTAAATTTAGAAAAATCAAATTTACTTTTAGCCTCTGTTATCGCTTCAAAGAGCCTATTTTTGGACTCATCTGCTATCTTGCCACTTTCATTTAGCCCTCTAGCAGCTCCTACTATCTTTTCATAAATTTGCTCATTACTAAAGCCATTTTGTTCTTTTTTGACAAGTGCTACGCGAAATGTGTTTGAGCCAAGATCGATCGCTATAACCAAAATTTATCCTTAAAAATTTTTGCAGATTCTAACATATGATAATTTAGTATCATTTAAAGTTGAAAAATTCTAAAAACTTTAATATTTTTCAAGATATAATCCCTATCAAAAACCTTATAAGGGGGCTTGATTGCTTCGAGATAACTTATTAGCATTTGTTATTTTTGCAATTTGTAGCGTTGGATTTTTCGTTTGGGGCTATCAGTACATCCCGACAAATAACTACTTTTTATTCTTGATCGCTGGCATGTTTGGTCTTTTTATGGCCTTTAATATCGGTGGAAATGACGTTGCAAATAGCTTTGGCACAAGCGTTGGTGCTAAGACGCTAACACTTAAGCAAGCTCTCATCATCGCAGCTATTTTTGAGCTTAGCGGTGCGATATTTGCAGGATCAGAGGTTACAAATACGATTAGAAACGAGATCGTGAAATTTCCAAGCGATCTAAACCCGATGAAATTTGTCATCATCATGATCTCAGCCCTTCTTAGCTCAGGCCTTTGGCTATTTTACGCATCCAAAAAAGGTCTGCCAGTCTCGACCACTCACTCGATCGTTGGCGGCATCGTTGGCGCAGGACTTGCTATGGGTTTTATGATAAAAGATCCAGAGCCATTTAGCATGGTCTCATGGAGCGAGATCGGTAGAATCGCCGTAAGTTGGGTCATTTCGCCACTGCTTGGCGGCGTGATGTCTTACATTATATTTGGCTATGTAAAAAGTAAGATTATCGAGCCAACACATGAACTTAAAATGAATCTAAAAGCTCTAAAAGCTGAGCGAAAAGCATATAAAGAAAGCTTCATAAAAGCACTAAAAACAAAGCCAGCTGAGGAGCAAATAGCTACTCTTTCAAAGATCGCAGTTATCGACGAGGACGAAATCGAAACCACTGAATACAGCGAGTATCGCTCAAAAATTCGCATCATGAAAGATGGTGAAAAAGAGATAGACACTTTTAAAGCGATGAAAAAGCACATCCCAATCATCGCTGGATTTGCCGCGATGGTGATCTCGTCGATGATGCTTTTTAAAGGGCTAGAGCATATAAATTTAGCCTTTAGTATCATCCAAACCGTCTGGATCATCTTTGTGATTGGGGCTCTAGCGTATCTTGCAAGCCTTGCTATTATAAACGTCATGAGCAAAAACGATAGCGAAAAAAGTATCAATAGAATTTTCTCATGGTTTCAAATTTTTACCGCTTCATCTTTTGCATTTTCACACGGCGCAAACGACATTGCAAACGCAGTTGGACCATTTGCCGCTGTGCTTGATGTGCTAAAGACTGGCTCTATAAACGAAAGCTCGCCGATACCTAGCATCGCAATGGTAACATTTGGCATCTCACTTGTCGTCGGACTTTGGTTTTTAGGCAAAGAGGTGATCACCACCATCGGCTCAAAACTAGCTGAAATTTTACCGACAACTGGCTTTAGTGCCGAGCTTGCCTCAAGTATCGTCATACTTCTAGCTACAAAGCTTGGCATACCAGTTAGCTCGACGCATATCCTAATAGGCGCGGTTTTGGGCATTGGCATCGTAAATAAAAATGCAAACTGGAAAATGGTAAGACCAATCATTCTTGCTTGGCTCATCACACTGCCTGCAGCTGCGATATCATCGGCTATATTTTATTTTGCCCTTGCTAAATTTTTAGGCGTTTAGTCATATTTTTAAGTAGCAAAAAGCACCCTATTTTTTAGATATTTTTTGTATAAATCTTATATGAGAGCTTGGCAAGTTGATTCAACCTGCCAAGTAAATTTGAAGTTATTTTTTCTTAATAATGATCTTCTCACCATCGCTATCAATGGTGATCTCATCGCCGCTTTCAAGCTCATCTTTTAAGATCATATCAGCGATCTTGTCTTCAACTAGCTCGTAAAGCGCTCTTCTAAGAGGTCTTGCGCCATAAACTATGTCAAAGCCAGCTTTTGCGATAAATTTCTTAGCCTCTTCGCTCAAAATTGCCTTGATACCGCGGTTATGAAGAGTTTTTTCAAACTCTTTAAACATGATCTCAACGATAGATATCAAACCTTGTTCGTTTAGAGGATTAAAGATGATAGTATCATCAAGCCTATTTAAAAACTCAGGTTTAAAGTAGTTTTTAAGCTCATTTTTAACAGCCACATCACGATCTTCACCCTTTAGCTCCATGATGAAATTTGAAGCAATGTTTGAAGTTAAAATGATGATAGTGTTTTTAAAATCAACCGTTACACCTTTGTTATCAGTCGCACGTCCGTCATCTAAAATTCCCAAAAGTATGTTAAATACATCTTTGTGAGCCTTTTCAACCTCGTCAAAAAGTATAACTGAGTAAGGTCTTCTGCGAACTGCCTCTGTTAGCTGACCGCCCTCATCGTAGCCTACATATCCTGGAGGCGCACCAAGAAGCCTGCTCACGCTATGTTTTTCCATATATTCGCTCATATCAAAGCGGATAAGCGCCTTCTCATCGTCAAATAAAAATTTAGCCAAAGCTTTAGCAGACTGGGTTTTACCAACGCCTGTTGGCCCAAGAAATAAAAACGAACCAATCGGCCTTTGACCTTCATTTAGCCCTGCTTTGTTTCTCTTAACAGCACGTGCAAGTGCATGTAGCGCGTCATCTTGACCGACGACACTCTCTCTTAGATGCTCTTCGATGCGCAGATATTTCTCTTTTTCACTTGTTAGCATCTTTTTAACTGAAATTCCAGTCCATTTGCTCAAAATTTCAGCCACAAGCTCTTCATCGACTTGATTTTTAAGAAGCACGCCCTCTTTTTTCATGCTCTCCCATTTTTCTTCAAGCTCGTGTTTGTGCTTTTTAGCGTCAGCTATTTTGCCGTATTCTATCTCGGCAGCCTTTTGAAGATCACCATTTCTTTTTGCTATCTCAGCTTGTGATTTTAAGCTATCGATCTCTTTTGTAGCTTTTGAAATTCCGCCAAAAACAGCCTTTTCGTTTTCAAATTTAGTATCAAGCGCTAGCTTTTTCTCGTTTAGGTCAGCTATCTCTTTTTCGATCTCGCCAAGTCTTTCTTTATTTTTATCCGCATCCTCCATCTTTAGAGCTTCTTTTTCTACTTGAAGCGTTACGATCTCGCGTTTTATCTTTGAAAGCTCGTATGGCTCGCTCTCTATTTGCATCTTAAGCTCAGCTGCGGCTTCGTCAATAAGGTCTATCGCCTTATCTGGCAAGAAGCGGTTTGCGATGTAGCGGTCACTTAGTCTTGCAGCGGCAACTAGCGCACTATCTGTTATCGTGATGCCGTGATGAACTTCAAGACGCTCTTTTATACCACGTAAAATTTGAAGTGCCTCATTTACGCTTGGCTCTTTAACATCTATCGGCTGAAAACGTCTTTGAAGCGCCGCATCTTTTTCAAAGTATTTTCTATACTCTTTTAATGTCGTCGCACCAACAGCGTGAAGCTCGCCACGTGCAAGAGCTGGTTTTAGGATATTTGCTGCGTCCATTCCACCCTCGCTCGCACCAGCTCCAACTATGGTGTGAATCTCATCTATAAAAAGTATTATATTTCCAGCTTTTTTAACCTCGTCAATGACAGCTTTTAGCCTATCTTCAAACTCGCCTCTATACTTTGCACCAGCTACAACTGCGCTCATATCAAGTGCGATGACACGCTTGTTTGCAAGGCTTGTTGGCACGTCGCGAGCCACTATCTTTTGAGCCAAGCCCTCAACGATGGCTGTTTTACCAACGCCTGGCTCACCGAGCAAGATAGGGTTGTTTTTGCTCTTTCTTATTAAAATTTGCATCATTCTAGTGATCTCTTCATCACGGCCAATGACTGGATCAAGCTCTTTATTTAGCGCTTTTTGCGTTAGATCGATACCAAATTTCTCTAAGCTATCAAGAGTATCATCGCCAGTTTGGCTATCTATCTTTTTACCGCTTCTTATGCTCTCAAGGTTCTTTTTGATCTCTAAGATGTCGCAAAATTTGCTTAAAATTTGTTTGATCTCACTAAGCTCAAGAGATGAAACGATCCATGTATCAACAGCTATGTAGCTATCTCCCATGCTTACCATCAACGCTTTTGCATTTTCAAGAGAATTTATAAGCTCTCTTGAAACTGAAACGTTATCTTTTGTAACGTTTGAGCTACTTGGAAGTGAAGAAATTTTACTTTTTACTTCAAGCTCGACAGCGTCTTTACTTACATTCATTTTATTAAACACTTGGTTTAAAATGGAATTGCTATCTGCAAGCAAAGCCCAAAAAATATGAAGTGGAACAACTTGCGGATTTTTAGAAAATATCGCTAAACTAATACCTTTTTCAAGAGTTTCTTGCATCTGAGCTGTTAAATTTTCTGTTATATCAGCCATTAAATCTCCTTGGGTTATTTTATATGGTTGCCATTATATAACTTTAGTCTTATATTGTCAAGTATTTTTATAATGCTTGTCACTCTTTTTATTTAATTGCTAAAATTTGCTGTTATAAATTTGTATCAAAAACTATCCAAAAGCAAAAATATAAGCTTAAATTTATACTTTTTTTAGCCAAAAGCTAATAGAATTGAGCCAAAAATTATAGGAGAAATTTTGAATAAATTTAGTAGATTTTTTGCACTAAAAATTACAGGTGCCTTGCTTATCTCAAGCGTAGCAGTGAATGCACTTTTTGCAAAGAGTGAAGACGAAGCAAGTGCGAAGCTTGAAGCACTTTCAAAGCTTACAAAAACAATTTCAACCGTTGAAAAATACTATGTTGATGATATTAAATTTAAAGAGATCATCGATAAAGCCATTGCTGGTTTAATGCAAAATTTAGATGCTCACTCAAGCTTTTTAAATGAAAAAGCTTACAAAGATATGCAGGTGCAAACAAGTGGAGAATTTGGTGGCCTTGGCATAACAGTAGGCATTAAAGATAGCGCATTAACCGTTATCTCACCGATAGAAGATACCCCAGCTGATAAAGCAGGTATAAAATCAGGCGACATTATCTTAAGGATAGATGGGAACTCAACTATTGGTACAACGATAGATGAGGCAGTAAATAAAATGCGCGGCAAGCCAAAAACTCCAATAACTATCACAATTTTGCGAAAAGGTGAGCAAAAACCATTTGACGTAAAGATCATAAGAGATCTTATAAAAGTTGAGTCTGTCTATGCAAAAATGATAGAAAATGACAACATTCTTTATGTGCGTGTCACAAATTTTGACAAAAATGTTGTTACAAAGGTAAAAGAAGCGATCAAAGAATATCCAAAAGCAAGTGGCATCATACTTGATCTTAGGAATAACCCTGGCGGACTTTTAAATCAAGCTGTTGATCTAGTTGATCTTTTTGTAGATAACGGCGTCATCGTCTCTCAAAAAGGTCGCGACGCATCTGAAAATGTAGAGTATAAAGCAAGTGCTAGTAAAACTCTTTCAAAACTACCGCTTGTTGCACTAGTAAATGGCGGAAGTGCTAGTGCTAGCGAGATCGTAAGTGGCTCACTTCAAGATCATAAACGTGCTGTAATAATCGGCGAAAATACCTTTGGCAAAGGAAGCGTCCAAGTGATCCTACCAATAGACGACACCGAAGCACTAAGACTAACCATCGCAAGATACTACTTGCCAAGTGGTAGAACTATCCAAGCAGTTGGCGTAACACCTGATGTAGTCGTGCATCCTGGCAAAGTGCCGCAAAGTGACGATAGTGCATTTAGCATCAAAGAGAGCGAGCTAAAAGCACACCTAAAAAGCGAGCTAAATAAGATAAATCCTACAAGCGAGGGCAATAAAACTGAAGCAAAAGATGATAAAAAGATAATCACGCAAAAAAAAGTTGATGAAGATATTCAATTAAAAACAGCAATTGATACGATCAAAATTTTAAAAATAAAACAATAAATTAGAAGGAGATCTCCATGCAAAAAAGAGAGCTTATTTACGAGGGAAAAGGTAAAAAAATGTATGCCACAGACGATGCAAATCTGCTTGTGGCTGAATTTAAAGACGATCTAACAGCATTTGATGCTCAAAAAAGAGGCAACGAAGCTGGTAAAGGCGCATTAAATAATAAAATTTCAACACAGCTTTTTAAGCTTTTGGAGAGTAAAGGCATCGTGACTGACCTAGTTGAGACTATCAGCGACACTGAGCAAGTAGTCAAAAAATGCGAGATTATTCCTCTTGAAGTTGTTGTTAGAAACATTGCAACTGGTTCACTAAGTAAAAGACTTGGCATAAAAGAAGGCACGGTTTTACCTTTTACACTTGTTGAGTTTTACTACAAAAATGACGATTTACACGATCCATTAGTAACAGATGAGCACTGTATCATTATGGGATTAGTAAAGAGCGAAAAAGATCTTCAAACTCTAAGACACACAGCAAGGGAGATCAACTCTATATTATTTAAATTTTTTGCCGAAAGAGATCTAAAATTAGTTGATTTTAAAATAGAATTTGGTATCGATAAAGATGGCAATATCATTTTAGCTGATGAGATAAGCCCTGATAGTTGTAGATTCTGGGATGCTAAAACTAATGAAAAACTTGATAAAGATAGATTTAGACAAGACCTTGGTAGCGTAAAAGTCGCTTACGAAGAAGTTTTAAGAAGAATTCTTTCTTAAGGACAAAGATGAAAGCTGTTGTAAATATAGCATTAAGAAGTGGGGTCCTTGACCCTGCTGGCAAAGCAGTGGAGCATGCTTTAAATTCTCTTGGATTTAGTGGTGTGTCAAATGTCAGAATAGGCAAACAAATTGTTTTAGACATAGACGAGAACGATAAAGCTAAAGCAAACGAGCAGCTAAAAGTGATGTGTGAAGAACTTTTAGCAAATACTGTCATCGAAGACTATGAGATCGTGTTATGAAAGTAGCGATTATACTTTTTCCTGGCACAAACTGCGAAGAAGACACAGCTCACGCATTTAAATTGCTTGGATGCCAAACACAGATCATTTGGCACAAAGAAGATAAGATTGACGCTGATCTAGTCGTACTTCCAGGCGGTTTTAGCTATGGAGATTATCTAAGAACAGCTGCGATAGCTAAATTTAGCCCAGCTATGCAAGCTGTAAAAGAGCATGCAAAAAAAGGCGGCTATATCTTAGGAATTTGCAATGGTTTTCAGATGCTGCTTGAGCTTGGACTCTTAAAGGGTGCGATGAGAAGAAATGAAAATTTAAATTTCGTCTCAAAATACCATCATCTAAAGGTAATCTCAAATAACAATAAATTCTTAGCAAATTTAGCCAAAAATGAAGTAGTTAATATCCCTATTGCTCACGGCGAGGGCAACTATTATACTGATGAAAACACTCTAAAAAACCTTTACGACAACGATCAAGTATTACTAAAATACTGTGATGCTAAAGGTAACAAAATAAATCCAAATGGCTCAGTCGATAATATAGCTGGAATTTGTGATGAGAGCAAAAAGATTTTTGGTCTTATGCCTCATCCTGAGCGCGCTTGTGAGAAAATTTTAGGCACAGATGATGGCATGAAGATGCTAAAAGGTCTAGTTTGGTAAAACATTTTCTTTTTGTCTCCCTACTCATAATAAATTTATTTGCTGTAAACACTGATGAAGTTAGTGTTTTTGATATGATGGATGAAGCCAGGGAGGATAAATTTGTAAATAGTCCTGCCGCAAAGCCGAAAACTCAAAAACCAGCTAAAGAGCAAGACTTTTCAAGAAAATTTGTATCACCACAGCCAGAGCGCATCACTCCGGAACAGATGAGAAATATCGTGCCAACAAATGAACCAGATATTAATGTTCCTGATAATCAAATTTACGATAAGATCAAAGTCAAAGAACTTCTTTTAAAAGCCACAAACGTACCAAAAAATGTTGTTATAGGGGAAATTTTTAATGTTGAGATAGTGGCTGATACGCAAAATGACCTTGAGTTTGAGTTTGAGACACAGCTTGATGAAACAAATATCAAATGGCTAAATAAGAAAAATTTTCAATGGGTAAAAAGCGAAGACAACAAATATGTAGGTACTTTTTATCTTGAAGCAACAAGCATTGATGCAAAGACTTTAAAAGTTAGCTTGGATCTAAAAAGAAATGGCGAAAACTATCAAAACTCAAGTATAAATATCTTTTTGCCAAAGCTAAAAGAGCTTAGAAGCGATGAGAATTACAACCATATCGTGGCTGATAATCTTGAAGTTAGGAAATTTAAGACAACAAAATTTGATGATATAAACAATATCATGGTTGTAGAAATTTATGGTAACAACGTAGATCTAAGTGCTTTTAATATTGAAAATAAAACGATATTAAAGCAAGGCGTAGATACGATAAATGGCGACTTTAACTCACAAAGTGCATATTATTTTGCAGTATTTAAGCCAAATAAAAAATCGCTTGACTTTAACTACTACAACCTAAAAAAGGCTAAATTTGAAAGCTTTTCTTTGCCAGTGAGTGTCGAAGATGACGATGTCAGCACACAAATCGGACTAAACCCAAAACAAAGCGAGTTTAGCACCTATAAAGATATCACGATATACTCTTGTGCGGTAATTTTTATATTATTAGCTATTTGGCGCAGAAGGCTTAGCTACTTTTTTGTAGCAGCTGTTTTTATCGCACTTGGAATTTATACCTACAACCCTTTTGGTAAGGCTATTCTAAAACCAGATATTAGCGTTTCGATCTTGCCTACAAAAAACTCAACCATTTTTTACACATCTCGTAAAAATGAAAATGTAGAAATTTTAGACATAAAAGGTGACTACTCAAAAATTTTATTTGCTGATGGTAAGATTGGCTGGGTAAAAAAGGATAATCTTGTTAAAAATTAGAGCTTTATTTTTTGCTATTGAGTTTGTTATCAGCGTTGTTCTAGTTGTCTTTTTTATGTGGCTATTTAATGATAAAAATAGAGCCATAAGAAAATTTTGGGGAAGATCGCAAAGGTTTTTTGGTGGATATAAACTTGAAGTAATTGGTGATTTTAAAGATGAGGCCAATATCTTGCTTATAAATCATCAAAGTATGCTTGACATTATTGTGCTTGAAGAGGTTCATCCAAAAAATCTTTGCTGGATAGCAAAGGCACAAATCGGCAAAATTCCTATAATTGGTAAAATTTTGAGCCTGCCAAAGATGATAGCAGTTGAGCGTGAAAATAAGCACTCTTTAATAAAACTTTTAAAAGAGGCTAAAGATAGAGTTGAAAATGGTCGTGTTTTAGCTATTTTTCCTGAAGGAACAAGATCGCAAACTAACAAGCTTTTACCATTTAAAGGCGGAGCTAAAATGCTTGTAGAAAAGCTAAATTTAAAAGTTCAGCCTATTGTGATTATTGGGAGCGATGCTTTAAAAGTAAAGGAGTTTAGCTTTAAAAAAGCAGATATTAAAATATTTTGTCTTGATCTAGTAGATACCTCTAAAGAAAACTGGTTAGAGGCAACTAGAGAGAGTATGCAAAAAGTCCTAGACGAAAATAGAAAATAAATTTGGCTTTGCAAATTTACAAAGCCCCCTGCTTCTATATCATTATCTATAAAAATTTGATTTTATATACTAGAAATTTTTATAGATAAATTTAAAATGGTCTAGCGGGAGCTAGACCTAAAAATATTAGCTTAAGAGGTAAGCTTTCAAGTCCTAAAGACACTAAGTTTTGAATTTAATGCATCTGTCATCTTGTTTAGATGTTCTGCTGCTGAAGCTATCTCTTCAACACTTCTAGCATTTTCAGATGAAATTTGGTTGATATTTGAGATGCCTTCCATGATTTCATTTACATTTTTGCCAGTTGCGATGTAGTCTTGCATAGTCTTATCAGACATTGCTATGGCGTTATTCATTGTCTCACTCATAACATTTATAGTTTTTTCAACGTCGCTTGCCACGTGAGTTAGCTCTTGGATCTGTTTAGAGTTGATACCCATTTGCTCACTGCTATCATTGATCGCTTGGACGATGACATTGATAGTTGCATTTATCTCAGTTAAGCTCTTTTGAGTCCTCTCAGCTAGCTGTCTAACTTCATCAGCAACAACGGCAAAGCCACGTCCATGCTCACCTGCTCTTGCAGCCTCAATAGCGGCATTAAGTGCAAGTAAATTTGTCTGATCGGCTATATCATTGATAACAACAAGAACTGATTTTACCTGCTCAGCATCACGGCTAAGCTGATCGATCTTATCAGCCATTTGATTTTCTACATTAGCAGAATCAATAATCTGCGCCGATAGCGATCTTATAGCTTCAGTTGCCGTTTTTATATGTGTGCTTGCTTTTTGAAGATCGTCTTTGCCAGCTTGAGCTACCGCTAAAGATTCTTTCATATTTTCTTGCATTACTTTACATCTTTGATTTGTCTCTTCTACTATTTCAGTTGATTTTTCTACACGTTTGCCTGTTTGTAGAGATGTAGAACTAAGCTCATTCGCAACGGAGCTATTTTCACTTGAAAGGTGCTTTGTATCACTTATTAATACCCTTATTCTTTCAATAAAATCATTTATATCTCTACTTATCTTAGCTATCTCATCTTTACCATAAATAGGAATTTTAATTGTAAAGTCCGATGTTATCGCATTTAAATTTGTTCCTAGTCTATCGATAGGACTTGCAACCATCTTTTTAAGTAAGAGCATCGAAACAGCTATCAAAAGTAAGGTAACTATGATGCTTGCTATGATGAAATTTTTACTAACTACTTTTAGTGGTGTTAAAAAATCATCAGTAACAGCTGAACCTAAAACCATCCAGTCTAGTTTATCAAATGACTCAAAAGCAACTATGCAGTCAACCCCATCAATTATAATAGGCTCAATGCCCTTTCCTTTTTTAACAATATTATCCATAGTAGTTTTTAATTCACTGCTTAGCTCTTGATTTGCCTTGGTTGGATGAAAGTCAAATTTACCAGTTTTAGTATTGTAAAGAGAAAAATATCCATGCTTACCAAGTTTCATCTCAGAAAAAGTCTTTTTCATATTGTTTAATCCCTCGGTAGGATCATAACCAACAAATAAAATTCCTATTACCTCGTTATTTTCAATAATAGGATCATAAATACTCATATAGTTGCGTCCAAATAAATTTACAACGCCTATATACCTCTCTTTATTCATGATATTTTTATAGGCTTGACCGCTTTTGTCAAGCATTGTACCAACAGCTCTGCCACCATCAGCCTTCGTCACTGATGTACTAACTCTTAAAAAATTATCACCTGATTTTGCAAAAATCGTTGAAATTCCGCCTTTTGTAGCGTTGTTAAATTTATCTAGAATATCGTAGTTATTGTTTAAAATACCATTTTGAGATATTAGTTCTATCGCTTCGTATTTACCAGTCTTACTCATCTGGTGATTGGTTGAAATTTTTCCGATCATCTCTTTAAAAACACTCATTATTAGCTCTGCACTACTTACATTATCTTTTTCAAATAATTTAACCGTATTCATAGCAAGCTGGACGTTTTGTTCTACTGTCGTAAGCACACCATCTTTTATCTCGCGCTCTAAAATATTTGATGTATATATGACAAAACATGTCATAGATACTGCCAAAACCGTAGCAATCGTTGCTGAAACTTTTACCAAAATGCTTCGTAAATTCATTTTGTCTCCTTTTTTCTAAAAATTTTCGCCTTGATTATAGCACTATTTTAAATAAACTTTATACAAGAATGCATAATTAATAATAATTAATAAATTATCATTATTATTTTATTCATAAACTATAACTTTTTTGAAATCATTTTAAAAAATTAATTTAAAAACCTTGATAGTAATGCTATCAAGGTTAAGTATATTTTTATCACTTTGTGTTATAATCTGCCAAAAATTTTAAAAGAAGGAAAAGAAAAATGGCAGATAAATTTGAATTTCAAACCGAGGTCAATGACCTTTTAAATTTAATGATCCACTCTCTTTACTCAAACAAAGAGATATTTTTAAGAGAGCTCATTTCAAACTCAAATGACGCTCTTGACAAGCTAAACTACCTATGCTTGACCGATGAAAAGTATAAAAGTCTAAGCTACACTCCAAGGATCGACATCAAAGTAGATGATAAGGCTAAGACTTTAACCATCAGCGACAATGGTATCGGCATGGATAAGGACGAGCTTATAGCGAATTTAGGTACCATTGCAAGAAGTGGCACAAAAGGTTTTATGAAAAATTTAAGCGGCGATGCCAAAAAAGATAGCTCACTGATCGGTCAGTTTGGTGTTGGCTTTTACTCAGCATTTATGGTGGCAAACAAGATCGAGGTCATAAGCAAACAAGCACTTAGCGACAAGGCCTATAAATGGACATCTGATGCAAAAAGCTATGAGATCGAAGATGCCCAAAAAGAGAGCTTTGGAACGGACATCATCTTGCACTTAAACGATGATGAGTTTGCAAATTCTTGGCGTATTGAAGAAATAGTCAAGAAGTATTCAAATCACATTCCTTATCCTATATTTATGGACAAACAAAGCTATGTCGCTCCAAAAGAAGGCGAAAAAGAAGGCACATATGAGACTAAAAATGAGCAAATAAACAAGGCAAATGCTCTCTGGAGGCTAAATAAAGCTAGCCTTAAAGAGCAAGATTATAACGACTTTTATAAGCAAATTTCACACGACAGCAGTGATCCGCTCCTTTACATCCACACAAAAGCTGAGGGTAAGATCGAGTACTCAACTCTATTTTATGTGCCAAGCACTGAGCCGTTTGACCTCTTTAGGGTTGATTATCAAAGTGGCGTAAAGCTCTATGTAAAAAGAGTCTTTATCACAGATGATGCAAAAGAACTCTTGCCGCCATATTTAAGATTCATCAAGGGTATCATTGATGTTGAGGATCTACCATTAAATGTAAGCCGTGAAATTTTACAAGAAAATGCGATCATGAGAAGCGTCAAAGAGCAAAGCGTAAAGAAAATTTTAAGCGAGCTTGCAAAGCTAAAAGATAACGATCGTAAAAAATACATAAAATTTTACAAACTATTTGGCAAGGTTTTAAAAGAGGGGCTTTATGGATTTAACGCTGAAAAAGAGCAAATTTTAGATCTTTGCTTATTTAAAAGCTCAAAAAGAGATGGGCTTATCAGTCTAAAAGAGTACAAAGAGGCGATGAAAGAGGATCAAAAATCGATCTATTATATCAGCGGTAATAATGAAAATATGCTAAGAAATTCGCCGCTTCTAGAAAGCTTTAAGAAAAATGACATCGAAGTGCTTATTATGGACGAAGAGATCGACACGATCGTGATGCCAATGGTCAATGAATTTGACAAAACACCTCTAAAATCAGTCTCACACGCTGATATCAATGACGAGATAAAAAGCGATGAAAAAGTAGACGAAAGCAAAGTTGCAAATACGCTTGTTAAAATGAAAGAAATTTTAAAAGATGAGGTAAAAGATGTAAGACTAAGCTCAAGACTATCAAGCTCGGCTGCGGTGCTAATTTACGACAAAAACGATCCTGATTACGCTATGCAAGAGATATTAAAACAAATGGGACAAGGCGCAAACGCTCCAAAAGTTAAACCAATCTTAGAGATCAATGCTGACCATGAAATTTTTGCAAAACTAGAGAAAAATGAGGCGATGGTTTATGACATAGCGCCTTTGCTTCTTGATATGGCAAGGCTAAATGAGGGCATGAGCCTAGAAAATCCTGCTAAATTTTCAGAGCTATTAACGAAAGTGATGATAAAGGCTATCTAATTTCATAAAGCCCAAGAGAAATTTTGGGCTTTAACCTACTTCTATAAATTTAAATTTCTTATAATAAATCGACCTGTACACCATCTTGGATCTCAAGAAAGACGGTGTGTCTTGTGTTTATTGTATTTCCATTGATGGTTTCTTGGCGATTAAATGTCGCTTTATATACTTGATTTACTGCGTCACCCTCACTTGTAACATCTACCTTGTTGTACATGTCACCGACAACGCTATGTTTTCTATTTAGCGTAGCAACATCAGCTTTTGTAGCTTTTACAAAGTCATGCGTGAGCTGTACTAGGTCCTTGCTGTCGCCTATTACTTTTAGAACTGTATTTACGCTCTCACTAGCTGCACTATTGCTTGCATCCTTTGTGTTTCTGCTATCAATAATATCAAAGACACCATCTGGGCTAAATTTTATAGATACCGCTTGATCGGCACTTCCTAGCTGGATCTTTTCAAAGTTATTTATCTTTTTAACGTTATCTAAATTTGAAAAATCCACATCATCAACGACTATCAGAGTATCCACACCACCTCTGCCGTCTATCGCCCTACCTTTACTATAAACAAAGGCATCGTCTAGGTTACCACCTTTTATATCGCCTTCTTGTCTTAGATATACTAGATCACCAAAATTTGATTCGCCGTATTTACTAGCGTCACTTAGCTCGTAAGAATTTGTAGTCCCTATCTTTTTTAAATGTCCATTTTGAATAAGTGCTTCAACATAATTATTACTAAAAAGATGCGTGCCGCTACCTTGTGCTCCAACTAGCATAGATGAAGGATATGGATCTTGAGGGCCATAAGTGTTTGCTATACTTTTTGGAAGCATATATAAAGATAAGTTCATCTCACCAGTTCCGTCCATATACTCCATATCAAGTTTATAAAAACCAGCTTTATCAAATGTAAAATCCCTACTCCACCACTGACCATTTTTACCATACGATGCTTCCGTCGTCGGGTTTATATATGTTGTTGGACTTCCAAATTTTTGTGTCGTTCCATTTATAGTAAGCTCTGCATAGTTATGCAAGTCTGCTGCTCTTACAGAATATATTCCAGGTGCACTTACATATATCCAGCCATTCATCTTCATAACAAGATCAGATCCAACAGGATTTGACTCACCAAGGGTATAATTGCCGGGTCTGCCTTTTAAAACACCATTTGCAAAGCCTATATTATCACCAGTGCCAGCAGCAGTATCGACACCATTTCTAAATTTCTTTGGTGCATATGGATTAGACGCATCATATAAGGCACTATCTCCATGCCTACCAACTCTAGCTAGGTCTTCTGCGTGCATATTTCCTTGATTAGACAAAGTCTTATAGTGCGTTCCTGAAGCAAACTGCACAACATCATAGGTAGTAGAGGCGCTTGGAGAATAAATTTCCATATAGTCTTTATAGATAGGCTTGCCGCCTTGCGTACTATAAACACCGGAATTGTTACCAACTCTAGCTCTCCATGACGGATCTACGTAGTTGTAAAACCACATATCAGCATCAAGACCACTGTTGCCAATAAATGTTACTGTGCTAATAGAGACGTTTCCTGCAGCATCAGAATTTTTTATCATAAAATTTGCTCCAGTACTATTGGCTGATAGGGCAAAATTTTCAGAATAAGTGTGTGTATTATCAAGAGGTGGGCTTTTATGAACAGAATTTAGTAAATCATAAAGATCAACTTTATTTATGGTATTTTTATTAAGAGTGTTGTTTCCATTTGAGTCGGTTCCGATACTGCCTGAAATATCTACACTAGTAACATTAGATGTGGCATTTGGTGCGCCTATCGCATCTGGAGTAGCATCAAGATCGACTCGAACCAAGAGATCATCATCTTTTGTTTCATCACTCTTTAAAACAGTCGCTCTAATATTTGAGTATCTCTCATCTAGCTTTATCCCAAGCGCTTCAAAGTCCATATTTACACGCTTGTCTGCACCTACAACTAGATCTATATAGTTTTGTCCGTTTGGTAAAATTTTAGCATTACCAAGATCATCTTCAAGAGCTAAACGAAGTTTGGTTCCAGGAGCACGGTCTACACCAAAGACTATATTGGGTTGCTCATCGTTAGTAAGCGAAATGTTATACTCTTTTATAGTTTTGCTCTCATTATCAAAGTTATTTTTCTGAATAACTTTTTCATTATCTCCTGCTCTTAAGTATTTTGCGATATTTATAATTCCTCCATCTATCTGCGTAGCAAGCTTTACATCGTCAATATACTCTAAAATTCCAAAGTCAAATAATCTACCACGGATACCATCAGTCGTCGTAGCCTCGCCAGGTGTTGTGATGGTCGCTCTAACCGGCGTAGAGTGATCCATGGAAATAGGAACGTCTGGTATGCTAAATTTACCACCGGCTATTGGAAGTGGTGCTGAGCCATCGCTTGGTATAGCCGTTAGTCCATCATCGCTTATGGTATATTTGACAGTTGTTGTAACAGATGGTATGGTAGGAGTTGATATCGTGACGTTTATGCTGCTTCCTGGTTTTGTATTGTTAGGTAGGTAGATATCAAGATCACTTTGGGTTGACGGCGAACCTGAAGGAGTCGTTATGCTATCTATTAGTCCATCACCGTCATTATCCCTTGCAAATTGCACCTTTATGCTATTATCTAGAGTTATCCGGTCTTTGACTGGGGTTGCTTTGTTGCCAGCTTTGTCAGTAAATGTAGTTGTAAAATTTGTCGTAAGCCCATAAAGCCTTGTGGCGGTCTCTATGGTGCCATTATTTACACTAATAGGTACACCATCATCTCTCGTAGCACTATACACACCAGACGTGTTTTGAGAAATTTTAATAGTGATTTTATCTGTTTTACCATCACTTCCTGCGATATCTATCTCAAATTTATCACCATCTCTTGTATCATTTGGAATTTTTATCTTTATCGGTGTCTTTACGCCATCAGGGCTAAAGCCACTCTCCTTGCTGGTTAGAACACCATCTTTATCGCTATCTTTTGCAAACTGCACATGCGGGGATTTAATAGGTGCAACTATATCGCTTGAAATTTCACTCACGCTTGAAGCTTTTGGGGTGCCAGTCGTGCCATCAATGATCGTCGTACTTAGCCTTTTTATACTTGGATCGCTCGAGTTTGTTGGATCAGCAATTGTAATCTTGCCATTTTCTATAGGGATAATCTCTGTGCCGCCATCAAGCGTAGCGGTAAGTCCGTCAGATGAGATGGTATATGTCTTTGTTACGCTTGTTGGTGTACTAGCTGGATCATCAACTTTTATACGGATCTTGTCGCCAGCTGTAGCATTGTTTGGCACATAAATATCTATCATTAAGGCTGTGCTACCACTTTTTGCGAGCTCGGCTAAATTTATCATGCCATCTTTATTCTCATCAAGTGTAAAAACAGCGATTGGGTCGTTATTGTTTGCTATGGTTATGGTTTCAGTTACACCTGGATTACCCGACTTGCTTATCATTTGGATATTTACATTTGTTGGAGTTGAAGATAAAATTTTAACCGCATTTGCTACGTTAAAACCGACATTTCCACCACTTTCACTTGTGAGCGGATAGCTCTCACCGCTCTCTTTATCTACAAGCATATTACCAGATGTTTTAACCAGCACTTTTTCATGTAAAGTTCCGTCAGGATCAGTGGTAGTTAGTTTTATCTTGTCGCCTATTTTCATATTTGGTGATAAGATGACCTTTGCATCATCACTTGGTGTGCTAACTGCTGGATTAAAGCTATTTTCGCTTGCATCTATGACGCCATCTCGGTTTAAATCTTTACCCAAAACTACCTTTTTAAAAGCAAGAGTTGGAGTGATAGTATCAACACTTGTGGCTATATTTGCCACAGATGAGTTAGTGCCATTTGCCAGAGTGATACTAGAATTTACACTAAATGTAGCATTTGGAGTGACAGCGACACTTGGAATGATAAATTCTTTTTGTTCTGGGTTTGTAGCATTTGACGAAATAGGCAAAATTTCACTTGGATTATTTATATTTATCACGCTTATGCCAGCTTGATCAACCTTATAAACAAGCATGGTCTTTACACCGTTATTTACGACTTCCAATGTCACTTTGTCGTTTGGCTTGAAGTCATTATTAAAAGTAACCGCCATACCAGTATGATTTGCATCGCCGCCTGCTTCTGCAATATTTATATAGCCGTCGCCATCAATGTCTTTTAAAATTCTAACACTTGGTGCCGCAATAACCGGAGCACTCTCTTTTTGCTCTACCGCTGATACCGCGCCGCTAATAGACCTATGTGCCAATGCCAACTCTTTTAATATGACTGGCAGTACAACTGCACCACCATCAACACCAATAATATTTGAGATGTGACCTTGTGTATCAAAATTTAAACCATTTATGCTTGCAAAGCTACTACTGTGGCTTGAGCCATGAGAACTATGGTTTGCGTTGTGAGAGTTATCATCTTCGCCTTTGTTTTTTGTTTCTTCATTCTCACTAAGAAATTTTCTCTTATCTTCTTCTATCTGTGCTTCGCTGCCTTGCGTGTTAAAATTTGCCTTTGATAGCTCTTTTGTGATGATAATAGTTTGGGGCTCAAGTAACGTGATAGGCGAAGCGTGGTAGAAATTTATAATGACTGTATCACCACTACTTTGTGTTATGATCTCGTCGCCTAAAAATATCTCATCTCCCTGCTTTAGTGCGATCAACTTTCCATTGCGTTTTACAAATACTTTTCCGCTTATTTTTGCGACTATACCAACGTTTTGCATATTTAGTCCTTTAAATTTAATAATCAATCCATTTAAAATTTCACGCGATTATAGCTAAAAAATATTTTATATAAATAAAAGAATTTACATAATAAATTTTATTATTTTTGATCCATTTTTATATTAAAAATTTTTATAAAATGCCAAATTTGCTTTGTTTGTAATAGAAAAATAAATTTTAAGAATTTCCCACGCCAAAAGACGTGGGATAAATTTAAGCTATCTTGGTAGCGTCGATGATGTTTAGATCAAGTCCAAGATCTTCAACAGATAGACCAAGTGCAAGACCTACAAGCTGAGATAGGTGAATGATTGGCTTTCTCACGTTTGAGTGGTTTTCATCTTGATATCTCTCTTGGTAGATGTCAAGTTGCATTTGACAAAGCGGGCATGGTGTGACAACTACGTCAGCGCCGTTTTCATCGGCGTTATTTACGATCTGGCTTGACATTTTTCTTACAGATGTGCCAGCTGGGTAGCTAGCGTGGAATCCACAGCAGTCAAGTCTTTTCTCAAATGGCACAATAGTAGCACCAAGTGCGCCTACAACGGTTTCAAAGCTCTTTGGATTGACTGAGCTTTCTCTATTATGTAGATCTTTTTCAGGTCTTAGGCTGTGGCAGCCGTAAAATAGCGCTACTTTTAGCCCGCTAAGTGGTTTAACAACCTTTGCTCTTAGCGTTTCTACGTTTTGATAAAGCACCCAAAGAAGGCTTGTGATCTCAATTGAGCCATTGTATTTCATATTACCCTCAGCCAAGAAAGTATTTATGCGGTCCTTTGCACCCTTATCAAGCGTGCTTTTTGCTCTTGTTAGAGTTAGCATACAAGTTGAACATGTCGTAAGCATCGGCATATTCATCTGCTCTGCAAGCGCTATGTTTCTAGCATTTGCTACAAGCGTAGCGATAGGATCTACGTCTTGTGCTTGTTGGGCACCACAGCAGCTCCAGCCCCTTATCTCGTGAAGCTTCCAGCCAAGTATCGGAGCGATAGCCTCAAGCGACATCTTAGCCTCTTTAGCTGCTTGAGAGAGTACGCATCCTGGAAAAAAAGCGAATTCGTTTTGCATAATTACTCCTTACTAGCAGCTTTTCGAGCCGCATTTATCATTTTTACTAGATCATCATGTCCTTCTATGTCCTCTTCGCCGAAAATATGAAGTGGATTCATCTTGCCTGCAAGCATTAAATTTGCAGCGATATCCATTTTGCCCATATTTCTAAACACTCCCTCAGAGCGAAGTGCAAGCTTGATCTCATTTAGTCTACCTGAGCCATCAACTAGATCAGTTAAGAACGCCTCAGCGTGATCTGGTCCCATGCCATCATCAAAGCCTTTTTGTATAGCCATAATGCGAAGATCAGTTATATCCTTGCATGCGCTTATACCTTTTGGACAGCGATCAGCGCACTCTTGGCATTTTACACACATCCAAAGGCCATTATCGATAGCTGGTTTTAGATGTGGCATAGGATCTTTGCTACGTGAGTCAAATGCCGCCCTATAAGCATGAACAAATACAAATGGCTGCATATAATCACTCGCATCAGCTTCAAGTTTATTACACTCGCTAGCGCACGCACCGCAAAGTATGCAGTCCCATTCAAGTGCTACTTTTTCATACTCTTTTTGACTTTGCTTACAGCCTTTTTCTGCACTAAATTCTGACTTAGCAGTGATACTAGGCCTAATCTTGCGTAAATTTTCGATACTTGGCTCCCAATCAACCATAAGATCAGATATAACCCTGAAATTTCCAAGTGGAGAAATTCTTATACTCTCTGGGTTATCATACTCAGCCAAAAGCTCATTCATCTTTGTATCACAGGCTAGATATGAGTGACCATTTACTCTAACAGCACACGCTCCACATATCGCCGAGCGGCAAGATGCTGTGAAATTTAGCGTCGCATCCTTTTTTTGTTTGATATCAAGAAGCACTGTTAAAAGAGTTTTACCTTTGATCTCTTCATTTGTTAGTTCATAAACTGATTCATATTTTTTAGTTCCGTCAAAGCGGTCGATAATAATTTTCATCCTAGCTCCTTACTCTGGCTTTTTGCCGTCAAGTGAAAATATGCCTGTCACAACATCTTTGTAACCAAGCTCCAACTTGCCGTCATTTAATGTAACGATGCTGTGTTTTAAGAAATTCACATCATCTCTTTTTGGATAGTCTTCTCTTGTGTGAGCGCCGCGGCTCTCTAGGCGTTTTTGCGCTGCAAGACATGCTGCACGAGAAAGAAGTATAAGGTTGCCAAGCTCGACATAGTCTGTAAAGGCGGTATTCATAACTGGATTTTTATTTGGCACTTTTATAGTGTCGTATCTTGCTTGGATAGCTTCAAGGTTTTTAGAGAGTTGATCTAGCTTGTCGCCTGTTCTAAAAATTCCCATTAAATCCCAGTTGTTTTTACCAAGCTCCTCGCGAAGCGCATACATGTCGTTCACGCCACCCTCGCCTGTTGCTATGGCTTTAAATTTATCCTGCCACATTTTAGCTAGCTCTGAAGTCTTTTTGCCACTTGCAAATTTAGCATCTTTTGCGTATGCGCCAGCACCTTTACCAGCTAGATCGCCAGTGACCACTGCATCAGTTAGGCTGTTTCCACCAAGGCGGTTTGCACCGTGGATAGATACACATGAAGCCTCGCCACCTACATAAATTCCAGGAATTTTTGTGCTCATATCATCAAATTTAGCTACCTCTATACCGCCCATTGAGTAGTGAGCTGTTGGACGGATAGGCACTGGTTGCTCGATTAGATCGATATTTTGGAAAAGCATGGCTGTGTGGCGAATTTTTGGAAGCTTTTTCATAATAGTATCTTTGCCAAGGTGGCGAACATCGCAAAGTACATAAGCGCTCATACCCTCACCAAAGCCTCTACCCTCGCGAATTTCTGTCTCGATCGCACGAGCGACGACGTCACGAGGAGCTAGTTCCATCTTTTCGTGATAGTTTTTCATAAAGCGCTCGCCCTTGTTATTTAGCAAGTATCCGCCCTCGCCGCGAGCTGCTTCAGTGATTAGTGTGCCACCATTTTGAACGCCAGTTGGGTGAAACTGAAGCATCTCAGGGTCTTCAAAACCAAGACCCGCTTTAAGCGCAGCGGCGATGCCATCACCAGTTGCTATAAATGGAACTGATGTGCGGTTATAAAAAATTCTAGTGTATCCGCCAGTTGCGATGACTAGAGATTTGCAAAGAACTGGGTAAATTTGACCATCTTGGATATTACGAAGAACGACGCCTTCAACCTTGCCATCCTCAAGACCAATCTCAAGCAGCTCATGGTCCATTAGAAATTTCACACCAGCTGTGATCGCGTCGTCCAAGCACGCATGCATCAAAACGTGGCCAGTTTTATCAGCCGCATAGTTACAGCGCTTTTTGCTAGCGCCGCCCATAAAGCGAAACGCAACATCACCATTATCTTTACGAGATACGTCGCCATTATCTATACGAGAAAAAAGCATACCGTTGTGATCTAGCTCATGGATGACCGCGCCTGCTGCCTCGCAAAATTTCACAACTGCATCTTGATCAGCAAGATAAGCCGCACCTTTAACTGTATCATAAGCGTGAAGCTTGAAGCTATCGCCATTACTAAAGTCAGTAACGCCGTTTATTCCACCCTCCGCCATACAGGTCGCATTGCGAGATGGCATCATCTTTGTAGCAACAACGACGGTTGAGTTTGGATATTGCTTGCGAACGGCTGTTGCTGCACGAAGTCCAGCACCACCAGAGCCGATTATTAGCACATCAACAGATGGCAAGCCACTTTCATTGCCTTTTGGCAACTCACCAGCAAAAACATTGGTCGCACCAGCTGTTGTAGCTAGCGCACCTACGCTGATACAGGCACTTTGTAGAAATTCTCTTCTGGTAAATTTTTCACTCATTGATAACTTCCTATCTTAGTAAATTTTTAGCGTTTAAAACGCACCGCCAGTTCATTTCTTAATATTTTTTAAAACGACTACATTAATTAAATAATTAATAATGAAACATTACATTAAATTTACTTAAAAGAAACATAAAGATTTATTTTAGATTAAGAAATGAGAGCTGGTATTAAAATCAAAAAGGATAGAATGGGCTTTTCAAGGTAGTTTTTATAAATTTAGTGGTAGAAAATTTATAAGATATATAAAAATTTCTACCAATTTGAAGTTTATTTTTATTTTTAAGCTTTTAAGCTTTAAAAGCTATTATTCAGGGCGTTATAAATATAAATTTTCTTTTATACTTAAATAAATATATTAAATATAATAAATAACCTTATTTTTGTCCTATTATCAAAATTCACCCTTTGGGTGCAAAATTTCTTTTAGTTCGCCATCACTTAGCTTGTAGTTATAAAATCTCTCGTAAAACTCTTTTGTTTTTTGCTCTAAATTTAGATCACTAAATTGCTCTGGGTAAAATGTCTTAGCCAGCCAAAGCGGATAAAGCGCACCTTCAGCACTTCTTACGCTCCAAAGATAAACGCCACTTGGCACTACAAAAATTTCTCCATTTTGCACAGCTTTTAGCTTAGCAAATGATGCGTTTTTAGCGATAGCATCGGCACTTTTTTGTGAATTTGTTATGATGATATCTGGGTTAAAGATGATGACTTGCTCTTCGTTTATCGCTTTTGAAATTTTAAAATCCCCATCACTTAGCTCTGAGCTTAAATTTATGCCGTCAGCCACGCTAATATACTCTGCGCCGATATCTTTTGAGCTAATGGTGCTAAAGTTTCCTGAGTTGTAGTTAAGCACCAAAACTCTCTTTTTTGGCGTTAAATTTGCTGTTTTTTGGCTTACAAATTTTATGTTGTCGTTAAAATAGTCATTAAACTCACGCGCCCTTTTTACGCTCTTTTCGCCCCAAATTTCAGCGATCTTGCTAAAGCTGTCTTGTATCTCTTTGATACTTTGAAATTTATCTATCTTCACAACTGCGATGCCAGCGCTCTCAAGCTGAGCTTTGCTGTTTTCATCAAACATCATACCAACTGGTCCAAAAACAACTTGCGTTTTTGATGCGATGATCGTTTCAACGCTGCTACTTAGCATGCCACTTTTGTTATCGTTGCTCTTTATTTTTGGAAAAATTTTTGACATTAGTGGAGGCAGTTTTGGCGCACCACTAATTATATGATCTTCATTGCCAAGCATCGCAGAGACCTGCACAAATGCACCTATCAAAGGCGTAGCACACTCGATAACATCAGGCACTTCTACCTTTTTATTGTCGCTATCAAGCACCACTCTTGCTTGCAAACTAACAAGCAAAAAAGCCAAAAGTAAAATTTTCTTAAACATATATTCTCCTTTTAATCCACCATCACGCAAGAGTAATGCTCGCGCTCATCGATGATATTTTTCACCACTCGTATATCTACGCTGTAAATTTTCTTTAAATTTTCGCTACTCATCGCCTCGCTAGCCTCGCCGTAGATGTAGTTTTTATCCCGTCCAAGCATCGCAACCTTTGCATTTAGATAAAAGACCTGCTCTGGTTGATGAGAGGTGAGAATAATGATGTAGCCTTGCTTTGCGAGCTTTTTTATCTCTTTTAAAACTCGCATTTGGTTGCCAAAGTCTAAATTTGCCGTTGGCTCGTCAAGTAGCATCACCTTTGAGCGTTGCGCTAATGCCCTAGCTATCAGCACCATTTGCCGCTAGCCACCACTTAGATCGGTGTAAATTTTATCTTTAAAGCTCTCTAAATTTAGCGTCTTTAACGCGTCTAGCGCTATCTTTTCATCCTCTTTACTAGGGCGCTCAAATATACCAAGTCTGGCATTTGCACTCATCATCACCACGTCAAAAATGCTAAAAGCAAATGGCGGTGTGTGAGCTTGCGGGACGTAGCTTATAAAGCTTGCTCGCTCTTTCTCGCTCATCTTTAGCGCATTTTTGCCGTCTATTAAAATTTTTCCTCCAAGTGGCTTTAAAAAGCCAAGTATCGTCTTAAATGTCGTCATTTTGCCAACTCCATTGCTACCAAGCAGGCAAAAGATGTTGCCATCTTGTAAATTTGCGTTGAAATTTTCTATAACTGCCTTTTTATCGTAGCCACAGCTTAAATTTTTTATCTCAAATTTCACGCAAAACCCTTTTTGCTTTTATAGAGCAGATAGACAAAAAGAGGCGCGCCAACTAGCGAAGTGATGACGCCAAGTGGGATCTCGCTTGCCATTAGACTGCGTGAAGTGGTATCAACTATCAGTAAAAATAGCCCTTCGCCAAGCAGCGAAGCTGGAAAAAGTGTGATAAAATTTGCCCCCACGACAAAGCGCATGATGTGAGGGATGACGAGACCCACCCAGCCCACGATGCCGCAAAATGAGACGCAAGTAGCGGTTAGAAGTGTTGAGGCGATGATGATTATGATGTTGTAAAATTTGACATTTAGCCCCATAGCCCTAGCCTCTTCTTCGCCAAAACTAAGCGTATTTAGCTTGTATCGAAGCATGAAAAGCGGCACAAGACAGATCATAACTACGCAAAAAAGTAGAGCTAAATTTTTATATCCACCGCTTCTTGCTAGGCTTCCCATCAGCCAAAAAGTAACTTCTGGCAGTTTGTCTTCGCTGTCAGCTAGGAATTTTATAAGCGAGCTAAGCGCTCCAAAAAGAGATGAGATGACGATGCCAGTTAGCACCATCACGAGTAAATTTAGCCTGCTCTTTACGATGACGCTACTTATAAAAACGACGGCAAAAACCGCAAACAGACCGCAAGCAAATGCGTTAAGCTGCACGCCTATGTAGTTAAAATTTAAGATGATAGCCACGCTAGCTCCCACAGCTGCGCCACTTGAGACGCCAAGGATGTCAGGCGAGACTAAAGGATTTTTAAAAAGACCTTGATAGACAGCTCCAGAGCTAGCAAGCGCTGCTCCAACTAAGATGGCAAAAAGCACCCTTGGCAAGCGAATGAGCGTAAAGACCGTGTAGCCTTGCTCGTCGCTTGGTTGCTCGTTTAAAATAGCCGATCTTATAAACTCAAAAATTTGAGCGTAACTTATCTCGTAGCATACGATACCTAATGAAAAAAAGAGCACCAGCAAAAGAAGCGCAAATAATGCAAAAATGATCTTTTGGCTACTCAAATTTCATCTCCCGCACGTCCCACCAGATGAGATAGCTCTTGGTTTCTCTTTTAAATTTATATCCGTTATTTGTTTTGGTAAGATATTTTTCTACGTTTTGTTTGTAAATTTCTTCTTTTTCGGGCGCGATCTCACCAACAAATCTAAAATAAGAAAACGCCTCTTCAAGGCTAGCAAAATCCCTCTCAAAAATGGTGTCTATTATCTTTAAATTTGGATTTGCTCCCATGTCGTAAGCGATGTTAAAGATAAAGTTATAGCCAAATCTCCTATCGCTAAGACCTGCCTCTTTTTCATCTTTTATCCCTTTTAAGAAGTCTTGCCAGATATCTTTTAGGCTCGGATGATCTGGCAAAAACGAGGTCATCACGACATATTTTTTAGCAAATTTGCAAAGCTTTTTTATATCAAAAAGCCCAACCGAGCGTGATGCTAGCACGATGTCATGTTTTGGCAAGCCCTTTATGCTCGCCTCATCACTCCAGTCTTTTTGGATGAAATTTATATTTTTTACTCCAGCCTCTTTTGCATTTTTTTAGCGTATTCAAGCATTTTTGCAAACGGATCTAGCGCGCTTACACTCTTTGCTAGCTTTGCAAGTGGCACGCCAAGTCTTACTGGGCCACATCCCACGTCTCTCATATTGTTTGCTTCTAATAGGCTCTACTGTTAAAGTCTCACCTGTTCTAGGTCCTCTTCTAAAAGTATAAGTTGATTGTTCATTTGAGATACTATCTGCATAAGTAGTATAAAGGCTTACGTTTTCAACTGGCTTATAGACAAGGCTTACACCGTAGTTAAAGCCACTTTTATCATAGTTTTTCTCTTTAGATGGATCTAGCTTATAGCTTGTAAACCAGCTTCTTGAAACTGATAAGATAGTGCTAAAGTAGTCATTGAATTTAATATCATCAACAACAGAAATATTTTTCATATCGCTACTACTACTTTTATATCTACCGCTTCCTTTTTTCACATGTGGATTATTAAATATTACTGGATGATATAAATTTGAGTTACCAAGCACTCTTTCTTCACCTCTATTTCTAGCACTATAAATGGTCCATCGGTAGCCGTTTGTAGCTATGGCAAAATTATGAGATAAAGGCCCCGTTTCAAAATTTGTCAAACCTTTTAAGAACCAGCTATCTACATCAAATCTACCAGATGCACCACTGCCACCACTTTTAGTAACTTCATAATCTCCATTTTGATTTAAGAATTTTCCATCGGTGCCATACATATCTCTGATAGCCTTTTGCCACTGATAGCCACCTTCAAAGTACCAAGTTCTCTGTTGGAGCGTATTTTAGTTTTACACTAGCTGTCGTTGTTTTAAGGTGATTACCACCAAAAGACTGCTCAAGTCCTCTTTTAGTATCTTTTACAGGGCTTGGTACGTCAAAATTTGCTACTCCGTTTGTTAATGGCATGCTAAATCCACCTGGCATACCTGAGTCTTTATGCTCATAGTGGCTAAAGTTTGTCTCAAGTGTCAAATTCTCTGTAAGATAAAAATCAAGTCCTAGTGAGGCTAAGCGACGAGAGAATTTACTATCTTTAGCATTCTTTTCACCGCCTGAATAGTAAAAGACACCCCTATATCCAACTTTTTCAAATTTGTTTGAAGTATCAAGACCTACGCCCAAATTTGACCTTGAGCTGTAATCAGTCCAGATAACGTTTTGAAGTGGGACTGGGCGCTTGCGAGAGTAGAGGAAATATCCAGAAGGTGTAGCACCACCATAAAGCGAGCCAGCAAGTCCGTTTTGGATTTGCAAGCTCTCAAACATAGCCATAGGTATAGCTGTGGTTGATGAAGCATAAAAACCATCCCAAAGGACGTTACCTGCGACTGAGCCTTGAAAGCCACGAGTTTGCGGACGACCAACATCGCCACCGCCACGATATTGAATTTGTGCTGAAGGAAAATACCTAACTGCATCTTCAAAACCTTGAACACCTTGATTATCAAGAACCTCTTTTGAGATCGTATTTACTTGATAAGGCATATCTATAACTTTTTTGTCAGCCAAAGGACCAGCGGCTACTCTTTTGCTTAAAATTCCTTCATCGATGCCACTCTCGCTGATGTTGTCACTGACTGAATTTACTTCGATACCCTCAAGTTTTGTCGTTTGCACAGCAAAAACTTGACTTAAAAACCACTGCACATCAAAAGCGCAGCACATGTTGCAACTGAGATTTTGTAACTCAATTTTCACTCCTTTTACTAAAAATTTTACATCTGAAATGTTACTAAAACAAATATTAAATATAATTTATTAATTTATTAAATATTTAAAAATATATTTTATTCAAAAAAGCTGAAATAAGGCATTATGAGAACTATTTTTAAAAAATTTCATAGCTTTGATAAGATAAATAGATACTATAAATATAATTTTTTATATCGACAAGTAATGCTTTAAATTTTAAGAAAAGTAATAATTGATTTTTCTGTTTATAGTAGAATTTTGGCTAAAAATTAGCCAAAATTTATTTTAAAAGCTCTTTTGCGTATTTTAGACCTAGCTCATAAGCTTTGGCATTTGCCTCTTTGACCTTAGCTGGCACGCTTGCTAGCATCTCTTCACGCACTAAATTTTCATCCATGCACTTGCTCATCGCCACAGCCACGCCAAGAGCCACAACACTTTGAGTGATAACATTTCCGACCTCGTCTTTTGCGATAGAGATGATAGGGATTTCATAAATTTTCCAGCGCTTTTTATCCTCATCGCTTACTTTTACCAAATTTGGCTCGACAACGATCGCACCGCCCTCTTTCACTCCACTTTTAAAGGCATCGTAGCTTATCTGCGCAGTTGCTAGCATGAAATCTATCTCGCCCTCGTTTGCATAAGGATATAAAATCTCTTTCTCATCAAGTATGATATCGACCTTTGTTGGGCCACCACGCACCTGAGATGTGTAGGTAGAGGCCTTGACGCCGTATCCGCCTGCCTTTATTTTGGCAGCTGAGAGGATCTCGCCTGCTAGTATGACGCCCTGTCCGCCAACGCCAACAAATCTTAATTGTGACTTCATGCTAGCTCCTCAAAATTTATCGCTTCATTGCTCATGGCAGCCTTTCTTACCATGTCGTAAGCCTTGGTGTATTCGATCTTTTCTTCATCTTTATGCAGAACACCAAGTGGGAAAATGCCCTTTTTCTCCTCATCACTTAACATGTCAAATTTAACCTTGCTAGTCGTGCGGCCCTTTATCCACTCTAAATTTTTCACCGCTTCGCCCATTTTATTTTTGCGACCTAAATTTATATGGCAGTTTGAAAACACATCGAAAAAGCTGTATCCATCGTGGCTAAAGCCCTCTACAAAGAGCTTTGTAAGCTTCTCTGGCTCGATGACGCTACCACGCGCGACAAAGCTAGCGCCTGCGGCAGTTGCGAGCTTACAGGCATCAAAGCTAGGATCGATGTTGCCATACTGCGCTGTGACCGTCCACATGCCCTTTGGCGTGGTTGGGCTGGTTTGCGAGTTTGTTAGCGCGTAGATAAAGTTGTTTATCAGGATGTGATTTAGCCCGATATTTCGGCGGCATCCATGTATCGTGTGGTTGCCTCCGATCGCCAGTCCATCACCATCGCCAGTTACAACAATGACGTGCTTATCTGGATTTGCCATCTTTACGCCAGTGGCGTAGGCTACGGCTCTGCCGTGAGTTGTGTGGATAGTGTTGCAATCTAAATATCCACTAAAGCGGCCAGAGCAGCCTATGCCTGAGACTACGCAAACGTCGTTCATATCCCAACCCATGGTGTCGATAGCGCGGATGAGTGCCTTTAGTATGACGCCGTCGCCGCAGCCCCAGCACCAAAGAGTAGGCATTTTATCTGTTCGTAAATATTTATCATAATTAAAAGCCATAAATTTCTCCTATCTTCGCCTCGATCTCGCTTGGGCTTATCGGTCTGCCGTTTGCTTTTAGCAGTGTTGCAAAGTCATCTCTTAAGATGATCTTTGAAATTTCGCCACTATATTGACCTAAATTTAGCTCGCAGACCAAAATTTTCTTAAATTTATCTGATATCTCTTTTAGTTTTTTAGCTGGAGCTGGAAAGAGTGTGAGTGGCTTAAATAGCCCTACTTTTAGCCCTTTTTCACGTAAATTTAATATCGCTTGCTTGGCTGAGAGAGCCACACTACCAAAGGCGATGATGCAAATTTCTGCATCTTCAAGCATAAACTCTTCAAATTTCTCGCACTCATCTACGTGTAAATTTATCTTATTAAATAGCCTATTTATCGAGTTTTCAACGATCTTGCCATCTTCTGTTGGAAAGCCAGTAGCGCCGTGATGAAGCCCAGTTATGTGGTAGTGATAGCCTTTAAAGAAAGGATTTAGCGTGGCTGGCGCGTCTGGTGCCGCCTCGTAGGGTTTATACTCTTTTGGCTCACCAATAAATTCTTTTCTTTTATAAATTTCTAGCTCGCTAATTTCTGGCAAACGCACCTTTGCTTGCATGTGTCCTATCGTCTCATCAAGTAGTAGCATAACTGGTGTCATAAACCTAGCAGCGAGGTTAAAGGCACGCACTGTTTGCGTATAGCACTCCTCAAGGCTGCTAGGAGCCAAAACTATCATATTTACATCGCCATGAGTTGGGTTTTTAGCCTGCAAGATATCGCCTTGTGCGACGCGGGTTGGCAAGCCAGTTGAAGGGCCGCCGCGCATGACATTTACGATGACAAGTGGTATCTCAGCGATAAAGCCAAGGCCTATTTGCTCAGCCTTTAGTGAAATTCCTGGACCTGAGCTTGCAGTCATCGCCTTAGCGCCACTCGCACTTGCGCCAAGAGAAACTGAAATTCCAGCTATTTCATCTTCCATTTGTATAAATGTACCGCCATGTTTTGGCAAAAGCACGCTTAGCTCGTGGGCGATCTCACTGCTTGGAGTGATCGGATATCCACCAAAGAAGTTACAGCCGCACTCGACCGCAGCCCTTGCTACTAGGGCATTTCCAGTTGATACTAGCTCTCTCATGCGCTCTCTCCAAGCTTTGCAAATTTATTTGCCTTTACAGCAGCAGCTCGCTCTTTGCTCTCAGGCGTTAGCTTTGCAAATTTAAAGCCTTTTTCAGCCACATAAATGGCAAAATCAGGACAGTGAAGCTCACAGTCGCGACAGCCTATGCATGAGTCAGCATAGACGACCTCTATCATCTTACCAAGCACTGCTTTTGGCTCAAGCCTCATCGCTAGCACGCCTGCTGGGCAGTAGCTCACGCAGACATCACAGGCCTTACACCTGCTCTCATCGACCCAAACAGGTACATTTTCTTTTATTATCATCTATATTCCTAATCCAAACTTTCTTTTAAAAATTTAATGTTTTTTCTAATATCAGCTTCGCTTTTACTTAGCTGCTCTTGCTCACTTTCATTTATATTTAGCTCTAAAATTTCTTTTAAGCCCTCGCGTCCAAGCCTTACTAGCCTGCCGCAACTTAGCTCATCATCAAGAAGCACGCTAGCACTTAAAATTTCATCACTCTTGCCCATGATCGTTTCACACATCTTCACAACTGCAGCCGCTGGTGCATAGTAAGCTGAAGTGCCAAGAAGCTTAACGATCTTTGCGCCACCTGTGCTTGTCTCTTTTTTAAGAATTGCCAACTCATTTTCGTTTAAATTTTCGCTGATATTACTAGCAGATACGATCATCTCGTCGTTGTGAGCGCCAATTATCTTTGTCTTTAGCTCTTTTGCATCTTTATCTTTTAGAATTGCTAGCTCATATCTGCATCTTGCCCCATCTAGTTCACCAGCCATGCCGATCACTTTATTTTTGCTAAAACCACTAAATTTATGAGCCGTCCAGACCATCACATCAAGCGGATTTGTCACGACGATTATCACCGCATTTGGTGCAAATTTTGCGATATTTTGAGCCATTTGTTTTACAACAACGGCATTTTTAAGGAGCAAGTCCTCTCTTGTTTGACCCTCTTTTCTTGGGCTTCCAGCAGTTACCACTACTATATCACTGCCCTCTATTAGCATAAAGTCATCGCCACCGCAAACGGTAGTTTTAGCATTAAAAACGCAGCTTGACTGCGCTAGATCGATAGCCTTTGCACGTGCCACGTCACCAAATATATCCACAAGCGCGATCTCATCGCAAACCTCCCTCATACAAAGCGCATAAGCTATGCTTGCACCGACGTTTCCAGCTCCAACTATACTTATTTTCATTTTCTCATCCTATTATTTGATTTAAAATTTTACTTGGTCTCATGACCTCATTTGCCCTCACTTCATCTGGCAAATAATATCCGCCAAATTCCACGCTAGCACCATCATTTTGTCTTATCTCTTTTAAAATTTTGCTCTCATTTTTCTCTAGCTCGTCTACTAAATTTTCAAAAATTTTACTTAAAATCCCGCCACTTTTTGCCATCTCTCTTGCCCAAAAAAGTGCCAGATAGAAGTGTGACTCCCTAGTATCAAGAGTGGCATTTGGAGTTTTGTTTTCGTCTAGATAGCTAGCAACCGCTCTATTTAGCGCATCACTTAGCTCTTTTGCTTCTTTTTTTTGCTTAGCAAATGCCAAGTGCTCGAGTGAAGCACTAAGCGCTAAAAACTCACCCAAGCTGTCCCAAAGTAGGTGATTTTTCTCTTTTAGCTCTTTTACGAGCGTCGGAGCCGTTCCACCAGCACCTGTTTCAAACATTGCCCCACCAGCAAGTAGTGGCACGACTGAGAGCATTTTTGAGCTACCACCTAGCTCAAAGATCGGGAAAAGATCAGTTAGATAGTCTCTTAAAACGTTACCAGTTACACTTATTACGTTTTTGCCAGCTCTTATTGCTTGAAGCGATTTTTTAGTTGCTTGCTCATAGTTTAAAATTTCAAATTTTAAGCCAGCGCTAGCAAATTTCTCTCTAAATTTTTCAAATTTAGCTATCAAATTTCTATCGTGAACACGGCTACTATCTAGCCAAAATATAAGCTCATCTTTTGAGATTTCGCCTCTTTTTAAAGCAAGCTCGAACCACGCATTTATCGCATCATCCTTTGCCTGAGTCATCCTAAAAATGTCGCCCTTTTTGACGCTAAATTTAAAGATACTCTCACCAGCCTCATCAAAAACTACAAATTCTC